>SKIM01000256.1 GCA_007116445.1 Natronohydrobacter sp. | reverse complement strand
GCGCCGGGTGTCGCGGTGCAGCTGCGGATCATGGCGCATGAGGTGATTCTGGCGCGTGCGCGGCCCGAAGGGCTGTCGGCGCAGAACATCCTGCCCGGCACAGTGGCGCGGATCGTGCCCGGCGCGGGGCCTGCGATGATGGTCCATGTCGCGCTGGGCGAAGATGTGATCATCGCCCGCATCACCCGCCGCGCGGCGGATCAGCTGGGTTTGTGTCCCGGTGACGCCGTGCATGTGATCCTGAAGGCCATGTCAGTCGCGCGTCACCGCGTCGGTCCCGGATGGCAGGGCAATTGACGGTGTGCGGCCTGTAGCTGGCAGGCCGACACGAACAGCGCTTGACGCGCCCGATCCGCTCGATTACATGCGGTCGCGCGTGGCGGAGTAGCTCAGTTGGTTAGAGCAGCGGAATCATAATCCGCGTGTCGGGGGTTCAAGTCCCTCCTCCGCTACCAAGGCAATCCTCCGGAGTTTGTGTGGCGGCGGGCCTTCGTGCCAGTCAGTGCGCGGCTGAATGTGGTCCATGCGCGCGTCTTGGGTTTTCTCGGAGCCCATGGCCCGAAAGGCGCCATGGGACAGGGACGTGGCCCGTTATCGTTTTCAGGAAATTCCCATCCGCCAGATCATGCAGATCGGCTGTCGCAAATTGCGCAGTCGCGCTCAGGCTGTCGGGTCGCTGTCGTTGCCGAGGATGATCTCGCGCGAGGCAGAGCAGAATTCCCGGCTCCAGACCACCCATGCGGTCACTGCGACGCCGACAAGCAAAACCAGCGCTCCGCCCAGCCAGGCCAGCGCGCAAAGAGCGAAATACATCGAGCGCAAGCCTGCGTTGAAATTCATGGCTGCGCGCCCGTTCAGCTTGCCGGCCTTCAGCGCCAGTGGCATCGATTGTGGATTGCCGGGGTCATCGGGCACAGCCCCCATCACAACCGAACAGTAACCGAAGACCCGATTGGCCCAGACAAATTTCAGAAAAGCGTTGCCAAGCATGAACAGCGCCAGAAACAGCTTGGTCTGAAGCACGGCACTGCTGGCCTCGATACTGGTCAGGCGCGTCGCGATGCCGCCCAGAAGCTCCACATTGCCGATCAAGGCCAGCAGCCCGCCCATGGCCAAGAGGCATGTAGACGCGAAGAACGACGTGCTTTGCCGCAGGCTCATCATGATCTGCGCATCGAAAATGCGCGGCTGGCGGGTGACCATCACCTGCATCCACTGCAAGCGGTAGGCCGACATCAGGACTGTCACCGAGGGGCGTGCGGCAGAGGGATGGCCGATGCGCCAGCCAAGCCAGAGCCATGTCGCGAAAAACGCCGCGACCGCAATCGCATCGCGCCAGTCCAGGCCATATGTCACATTGAGCAGGGTCATGCTGTGCTGGTCGTCCCCTTCGTTGACGGGGTGCATGCGCAGAGGTCACCCGGCCGGGCCCATGTTGGGGCGGCCGGGGGTGTAAGTCCAGAGCGATTGCATGGCCTGCAGCTTGCGGCTGGCACCCGTGACCGCAGACTACGCGCGCAGCGCGAAGGCTTTCAGGCTGTTGAGGAATTCTTCGATGAATTCGAGCGCGATCAGGGACGGCGCTTTGTGGATTGGCCGCACCAGAGACAGACGATGCGGTAAAACCGGTGCGAAGGGGCGAAATGCAACACCGCGGCCCGCATATTGGACGGCATCCAGTTCGCTGATGATCGAAACACCTGCGCCATGCCGGACGAATTCGCAGGCCGTGGTGAATTGCCGGGCCTCGATGAAGGTCTCGATCGTTGCGCCATCGTGACCAAACGCGGCCTGCAACCGGCGGAAATAGTCGCTTTCGCGGCGCGCATGAATCAGTTTTTCACCGGCCAGATCGCGCGGGCGGATGACAGACAGCCGCGCAAGAGGGCTTGCTTCGGGAAAAATGCAGACTGTGCGGATGTCGATGCAGGTGCTTTCCAGCGCCGGGTGGCCCTCGAATCCATCCGTATCCGTGATGCCCACGTCAAACTGGGCGCCGACCATCCATTCCAGGATCCGTTCGGGCCTGTCGGGTTCCAGGGTCAGCGTGACATCGGGACGGGTATGCAGGAATTCCGCCAGAAACCGGGGCAGATGGCTGACGGCAAAGCCGGGCAGGCAGGCGATACGCAACTCGCCTGCCTTGCGCTGGATGATGCTTCGGCCAGCATCGGAAATGCGTTCCACCAGTTCCAGCGAGCGCTTGATATCCGGCAGCAGGAAACGCGCTTCCTGAGTGGGCGCAAGGCGTCCGTCACGGCGTTCGAGCACCGCGAAACCCAATGATTCGGTCAGGTCGGCCAGAAGGCGGCTGACAGCAGGTTGCGAAATGCCGAGCGCCTGCGAGGCACGGGTCATCGTGCCATGTTCCACCACGGTCAGGAGGGCTTCAAGTTGTCGTAAGCTCAGTTGCCGGTCCATGAGTCGCCCAATAATCCTGCTATAATGCCAAAATATAACACCAAGTTATGTATGGCAAAGAAAAAATTGTCTTGTCCTATAACTGTTACAATGCAAGGCTAACGCTGATAGCAAGCGACCCGGCTCTGGGTCGCGATCAACACAGTGATTGACTGCTATCTCCAAAGGGAGGATGACAATGAAGAGACATGTTTTCGGGGCCTGCCTCGTGGCAACCACAGCGCTCACGCCGGTCTGGGCGCAGGCGCAGACAACGATCAACTGGTGGCACGCGCTGGGTGGTGAACTGGGCGAGCTGCTCGAAGGGGTGGCCGAGGCCTTCAACGAAAGCCAGGACGAATTCCGCGTCGTGCCGTCGTTCCGCGGCACCTATACCGAAGCGATGACAGGCGCGATTGCGGCCTTCCGCGCGAACCAGCAGCCTCATATCGTGCAGGTTTTCGAAGTCGGCACGGGTACGATGATGGCCGCAGAGGGCGCGATTGTTCCGGTCTATCAGATGATGGCCGATGCGGGTGTGCGCTTTGACCCGGCAGATTATCTCGACGCTGTGGTCAGCTATTACACCGACCCGAACGGCAACATGCTGTCCTTCCCGTTCAACTCGTCCACCCCGATCATGTATTACAACAAGGACATCTTCGAGGCGGCAGGGCTTGACCCGGAAACCGCGCCTGCGACTTGGGCGGATGTCGAGGCAGCCTCGATTGCCATTCTGGAATCGGGTGCGGCGCCGTGTGGCTTCACCACGTCCTGGCCGAGCTGGGTCATGCTGGAAAACTTCATGGCATGGCACAACCAGCCGCTGGGCACGCTCGCCAATGGCTTTGAGGGGTTTGATACGGAATTCGTGTTCAACACCGAGCTTCTCGCAAGCCACTGGGATAACCTGAAGGCATGGCAAGACGCAGGCGCCTTCCGTTGGGGCGGCCCTGGGCCCGGCCCGGATGCTTTCCCGGCTTTCTATGCAGGGGAATGCGGGATCGTTTTCGGATCGTCGGCCAGCCGTGCAGGGGTTCTGCGCAATGCTGATTTCAACGTTGGCTTTGGCATGCTGCCTTTCTACGACAGCGTCGATGGCGCTCCGCAAAACTCGATCATCGGCGGCGCGACCCTGTGGGTGCTGACCGGCCACTCGGATGAAGAATACCGCGGTGTTGCGCGTTTCTTCTCATTCGTGTCCGACCCGGAAGTGCAGGCGCAGTGGCATCAGGACACGGGCTATCTGCCGATCACGCAGGCGGCCTGGGATCTGACGGCAGAACAGGGTTTTTATGACGAAAATCCCGGTGCGGATATCTCGATCCAGCAGATGATGCTGAATGAGCCCACCGAGAATTCGCGTGGTCTGCGCTTCGGCAATTTCGTCCAGATCCGTGATGTGATCTCGGAAGAGATGGAAGCGGTGATGACAGGCGCAAAGACGGGCCAGCAAGCCGCCGATGACGCTGTGCGTCGTGGCAATGCACTGCTGCGCGAGTTTGAAGCCGGCCTGAACTGATCTCCCTTCAGCTTCTGGCACCCCCGCAAGGCTTGTGG
>SKIM01000352.1 GCA_007116445.1 Natronohydrobacter sp. | reverse complement strand
GGGGGCCGCGTCCTATGCGCTGCCGGTGGTCGGCAATATCGCGGCGCGGCTGCGCACAGGGCTGCGCGCCTGGTTCGCAGCAAGCGCGAAGGACGCCCCGGTGATCCTGTTCCATGACGGCACGCATGGGGCCGCGCTGATCGACGCGAGCGCGCGGTTTTCGCGCGGGCTGCCCGCGCATGTGATCCCGGTGCAGGTGAATGAACCCAGCCAGATCGGCCCCGAGATCATGGCCGCAGCGCTCGCCTATGGCGCCAGCGATGTGCGGGTGCTGACGAAAGCGCGGCCCGCGCATGATCCGGGCGGGCTGGCCGCCAGCCTCGATCTGATCGGGGCGATCTGTCAGGCGACAGGCTATGGCGCGGCCTGCGGCCTGATCCAGACCGATGACCCCGACGCGCTGGAGGCCGCACTCTGGCGGCCAGCGGCAAAGCCCCGCGCCACCCGCGCCGGGTTCCTGCCGCCCGAGGACAAGCGCGGGCTGCTTTTGCTGGCGCTGGAAGAGATGATCCGCACGGCCCCGACCCCGGTCGAGCAGTTGCCCCTGCCGCAGGGCGCAGCGCTGGGCACTGTGCATCTTGACACGCAGGCCTGCACGACCTGTCTGGCCTGTGTCGGGGCCTGCCCGTCAGGCGCCCTGTCCGACAATCCCGACAAGCCGATGGTGCGTTTCACCGAAAGCGCCTGTGTGCAATGCGGGATCTGCGTCGCGACCTGCCCGGAATCGGCGCTGACAATTGCCCCGCAGATCGATCTTGCCGCCTGGGCCGCGCCCAAGCGCATCCTGAAGGAAGAAGAGCCCTGCGCCTGCACCAGTTGCGGCAAGCTTTTCGGCACGAAATCCGGCGTCGCGCGGGTCATGCAACGCCTTGAGGGGCATTGGATGTTCAGCGGCGCAGACGGGGCGGCGCGGCTTGCGCTGCTGACGCTATGCGACGATTGCCGCACGCAGGAAGTCGTCAAGGCGGGCTTTGACCCGCATGAGAAGGTCTGACAACTGCGCGCCCCGCTGCACCGTGCAGGGGCGCGCGTCAGACCCGCTCAGCCCGCGCGCAGGCGCTGTTCGGCCAGTTCGACCCAGTAGCTGCAGCCTGCGGGGATGATCGCATCGTTGAAGTTATAGGCGGGGTGATGCACATCGGCGCTGTCACCATTGCCGACCAGTATATACGCGCCGGGCCGCTCATTGAGCATATAGGCGAAATCCTCGCCGCCCATGACCAGAGGGGCATGCGCGCACTCCCCCGCGACAGCGCGCGCGGCGGCGATGGCGTGCTCCGTCTCCAGCGCCGCATTCACCATGACCGGATAGCCGCGCCGATAATCGACCCGTGCCGCCCCGCCGAACGCCGCCGCGCTCTGCTCGGCCAGCGCGGTCAGGCGGGTTTCAGCCAGCGCGCGCATCTCGTCGCTGAGCGTGCGCACAGTGCCGCGCAGGGTGACATGCTGCGGGATCACGTTGAAGGCCTGGCTTTCAGTGACAAAGGACGTGACCGAGACGACAACCTCCTGCGTCGGATCGGCATTGCGGCTGACGATGCTTTGAAGCGCCACGACGATATGCGCGGCGATCAGCGTCGTGTCGATGCAGTGATGGGGTTTGGCCGCATGGCCGCCGCGCCCTTCGACGGTAATCTCGAACTGGTCGGTGGCCGCGAAAAACGGCCCCGGACGGATCGCGAATGTGCCTGCAGGCGTGCCGGGCCAGTTATGCATGCCGTAGACTTCCTGCAGCCCGAACCGCGCCATCAGCCCGTCGCGGCACATCGCATCGCCGCCGCCGCCGCCTTCTTCGGCGGGCTGGAAGATCACGACCACTGTGCCGTCGAAATTGCGCGTCTCGGCCAGATATTTCGCGGCTCCCAACAGCATCGCCGTATGCCCGTCATGGCCGCAGGCATGCATTTTGCCCGGCTCGCGCGAGGCATAGTCTAGCCCCGTCGCCTCGTGGATCGGCAGCGCGTCCATATCCGCGCGCAGACCCACCACGCGGCCCGACCCCGTCGATTTGCCCCGGATCACGCCCACAACGCCGGTGCGCCCGATCCCTTCGACGACATCATCGCAGCCAAACGCGCGCAGCTTTTCGGCCACGATCCCGGCCGTGCGGTGGCAGTCATAGAGGATTTCAGGATGCGCGTGGAAATCCTGCCGCCAGGCGGTGATCTCGGGCAGCATCTCGGAAAATCTGTTCTTGATCGGCATGGGTCATCCTCGGGTTTCGCTCTGGTCACACGATGGCACAGCGCTTGACGCAGGGCCAGCCAAGGGCCACGAAAAACCGCGCTGGCTCAGGTCGCGGTGGAAAATTCATCCACGCTGTAGCCCTGCAGATAGAGCAGCGCGGTCAGGTCGCCATGGTTGACACGCAGATCACATTGCGCCGCGACCGATGGCTTGGCATGCAGCGCCACGCCCGCGCCCGCACGCCCCAGCATGCCCAGATCATTCGCGCCGTCGCCGACGGCCATAACATCGGCCGCGCTGATCCGCAGCCGCGCGGTGATCTCATCCAGCGCTGTGACCTTGGCCGCGCGGCCCAGAATTGGCTCGGCCACTGTGCCCGTGAGCGCGCCATCTGCGACATGCAGCGTATTGGCGCGGTGCTCGTCAAAGCCCAGCGCGGCGGCGACATGGCCCGTAAAGGCCGTGAACCCGCCCGACACCAGCGCGGCATGGCCGCCATGGGCTTTCATCGTGGCGATCAATTCGCGCCCGCCGGGGGTGTAGGTGATCCGCGTGGCCAGCACATGGGCGATCACGCTTGCGTCCAGACCTTTCAGCAAAGCCACGCGCTCGCGCAGCGCGTCCTCGAAATCCAGCTCGCCATTCATCGCGCGGGCGGTGATGCCCGCGACATAGGCCCCGACCCCGGCTTCGTCGGCCAGCTCGTCAATGCATTCCTGCGCGATCATCGTGCTGTCCATATCCGCCAGCAGCATGCGCTTGCGCCGCCCGTCGCGCGGCTGCACCGCCAGATCGAGCCCGCGCGGCTGCAGGTCTTCCCAGACCTGCCAGCGGTTATCCGGCATCTGCGCCAGATCGAATTCGGCGGCGATACCGGGATTGAGCCAGCGCGCCGCGCCCCCGCCCCAGGCATTGCGCAGTGCTTCGACAGTTGCCGCATCGAGCGTGGGCGTGGCGGGGTTGGTGAGCAGGGTGGCGACAAACATGGCGGCGCGCTCCGGGCAGCTTGGATCAGCGGGCTGCGTCGTTTTTGCGCGCCCAAGCGGCGCTCTAGTGCAATTTTCCATCTTGCGCCAGAGCGGATCGCAGCGTAAGCGCGTCCGTGGGACACCCTTCCCCAACGAAGGGCAAATATCTGGAAGGATACCATGACTGGACCTGCTCAACCGGCCAAGCGCCCGGCCAATCCGCGCTTTTCTTCTGGCCCCTGCGCCAAGATCCCCACATTCTCACTTGATCTGTTGGCTGACGCGCCTCTGGGCCGCTCGCACCGTGCGGCTGTGGGCAAGACCAAGCTGAAAGCCGCGATTGACGAGACGCGCGAGATCCTCGGCGTGCCCGAAGACTACCGCATCGGGATTGTGCCCGCATCGGACACAGGCGCGGTCGAAATGGCGATGTGGTCGCTCCTGGGCGCGCGTCCGGTCACGATGGTCGCCTGGGAGAGCTTCGGCGCGGGCTGGGTCACGGATGCGGTCAAGCAGCTGAAACTCGACGCGGATGTGCGCACTGCTGATTACGGGCAGATCGTCGATATGGCGGCGGTGGATTACGACACGGATGTTGTGTTTACCTGGAACGGCACAACCTCGGGCGTGCGGATGCCGCATGGCGACATGATCCCGGCAGACCGCGCAGGGCTGACAATCTGCGATGCGACCTCGGCGGCCTTTGCGATGGCTCTGCCCTGGGACAAGCTCGATGTGGTGACATTTTCCTGGCAGAAGGTCATGGGCGGTGAGGCCGCGCATGGCATGCTGATCCTGTCACCGCGCGCCGTCG
>SKIM01000262.1 GCA_007116445.1 Natronohydrobacter sp. | reverse complement strand
GACAGGAAGAGATTCTCTCCGGTTTCCCCGACGCGCTCGACATGATGCTGATCTGCGTCGAAGCCGGCCAGTCGCTTGACCAGTCCATTCAGCGCGTCGCGCGAGAAATCGCCCCGGCCTATCCGGCCCTGAGCGAGGAATTTGGCGCTGTTGGCGAACAAGTCAAAGCCGGCCGCGAACGCGGCGAGGTGCTCAAGGACATGGCCAAGCGCTGTGATATCTCTGACATCACATCCTTCGTAACGGTCATGGTGCAGGCCTCAACCTATGGCACATCGATCACTGACGCGCTTCGGGTCTTCGCATCAGAGATGCGTGACAAGCGCATCATGCGCGCCGAAGAGAAAGCCAATCTTCTGCCCACAAAAATGACGCTGGGCACGATGATGTTCACAGTTCCCCCGCTACTCATCATTCTGATCGCACCCTCTGTCATCGGTATCATGAATGATCTGAGCGGCGGGATCGTAGGTGGGATGTAGCCTTGCGCCTGATTGCTGCATTTTTTCTGTCACTCTGGATCACGGGCTGCGCATCAACGCCCTCTTCTCCGATCGAGGCGATGAAGAACAGCGCCGGGCCCGATCAACTGGGGCCCGGCGCGCGCGCTGTTGATGTGCCCGATGCTGTCGATGGGCTGATTGTCGGTCACAGATTGATGGCCGCCGGCGAATTTGATCTGGCGTTGCGCGAATACCATCGGGCCGTCGCCAAACACGGCCCGAATGTCGATGTCCTGTCAGCGATCGGTTCGGCCAATCTGCGGCTGGGTCGACTTCAGCAAGCAGAACAGGATCTCACGCGCGCATTGGAACAGGATGGATCATTCGTTCCCGCCCATAACAATCTGGGCGCGGCGCTTGCAGAACAGGGCAAATGGGGCGAAGCACAACTGCATTTCCGCAACGCTTTCATCTTTGATCAGGGCAGATCGCCTGAAATCCGGGAGAATCTGCGTTTAGCCATCGAAATGACCGAAAAAACACGGTATGATGATCTGGAGGAGCATCATCTATTGTTGATGCGGCGTGGCACGGGCAGATTCCTGCTCTTGTCTGCGCCACTATAAAGAGCAGTAAAGGACGCGAAAATGCGCCACCCGATGTTGATTGCACTGCTCGCGGGCAGTGCATTTCTGGCAGGCTGTGAAGACAGCAGCAAAGCGAGTGTTTCGCGGGCGATCGATAGCGTGACAGCTGTCGATCAGCAAAACATGGCGGAATTGATGCTTGCTGCCGGCGACCCGACCGAAGCTGTGAATTTTTTCGCGCTGCAACTGGAAAATGACCCTGACAATCTGGCGTCGCTGCGCGGTCTTGGGCGTTCTCTTGTGCGCGCGGGGCGCGTCTCCGAAGCGCTGCCGGTCTGGCGCAAGACCGTCGCACATCCTCAATCCGAACATGATGACCGCGTGATGCTGGCTGACACCTATATTCGGGCGAATAACTGGGCAGAGGCCGAAAAAACCCTGAACGAGATCCCGCCCACGCATGAAAGCTTCGACCGCTACCGGCTCGAGGCGATGATCGCGGATAGCAAGGAGCAATGGTCACGCGCGGATCATTTCTATGAAACCGCTGCCGGGCTGACAACGCGCCCGGCCACTGTGCTGAATAACTGGGGGTTCTCGAAACTGACCCGTGGCAATGCGCGCGAAGCAGAGGCGCTGTTCAACCAGGCTCTGCAACATGACCCGAACATGTTCACGGCCAAGAACAACCTCGCGCTGGCGCGTGCTGGTCAGCGCAATTACAGCTTGCCGCTGGTGCAGATGTCGCAGGAAGAACGCGCGAAATTGCTGTATACAATGGCGATTGCTGCCATTCGACAGGGCGACACGACGATCGGCCGGACCTTGCTGGCCGAGGCAATCGACACGCATCCGCGCCATTACGAAGAAGCCGTCCGCGCCATGCGCGCGCTTGAAGGTCAGGGGTAGCGGTGATGCATCTCCACGCCACGACTGCCCTCTGGCTCTTGCCCTTCGTGGCGCCAATAGCGCTATGGGTTGCCTGGACAGACATGAAGTGGATGAAAATTCATAACAAGGCGGTTCTGGCACTGGTCGCGGTCTATCTGGTCATCGGCTTTTTCGCGCTGCCCCTGCAGGCATGGGCCTGGGGATGGGTCAGCCTCGTTGTTGTTCTGGTGCTGGGTTTCGTGCTCAGCTCGGTCGGTCTGATGGGCGGGGGGGATGCGAAATTCGCGGCCGCCATGGCCCCTTTCATCGCGCTGGGCGATCTGAGCCTGTTTCTGATGCTGCTGGCGGGCGTGACCCTTGTCAGCTTCATTTCTCACCGGGTCGTTCGGTCGATTCCGGCGGCGCAGAAGCTGGCGCCCGATTGGGAAAGCTGGCATCGCCGCGAATTTCCGATGGGCCTCGCGCTCGGACCAAGCCTTTTATTCTACCTCATCCTTGCCACAGTTTTCGGCAACACTGCTGCCTGAAGATTTAACGAATCACTTTCACGCCAGACAAAGGGGTGCGCCGCAATGAACATGGAAGTCGAGAATATCATCGCCCCGCCAGTGCCCAAGAGCCTTGATGCAACTGGTCTGAGCATCGTGCTGATGAAGGATGTGCTGCTCAAGACCATGTTCCGCATGTCCCTGACCAAGGTGACCGAACTGGCGAGCACCATCTGTCTGCCGATCCCCCAGACCATCGAATTGATCGACATGGCCCGCGGCGAAAGGCTGGTCGAAGCCATGGCGACCATGGCCGCCGGGGCCTCGTCGGAAGCCTGTTTCCAGCTGACAGAAGCAGGCAAGGCACGCGCACTCGATGCGCTGAGCCAGTCGGAATATTACGGCGCCATGCCTGTCCCGATGGAGCTTTACGAAAATCAGATCGCCCGACAGTCCATCCGCAATATTCAGATTACGCGACGTCAGCTGAAAATCGCGATGGGTGATCTGGTTCTGCCGCCCTCACTGCTCGACAATCTTGGCCCGGCCGTCAGTTCGGGGCGCTCGATCCTGCTCTATGGACCGCCCGGCAACGGGAAATCCTCGATCTCGAACGGCATTCGCGCGGCGATGGGCGACCGCATCTATGTGCCGCGCGCTGTGGTCCATGCGGGGCAGATCATCAGCGTTTATGACCCCATCGTGCACACAGTCGCGGAAACTTCGGAAGACAACCCATCGCTGCTGCGCCAGACCGGCAATCGTTTTGACAACCGTTATGTCTATTGCGAGCGTCCGACCGTGATCACCGGGGGCGAGTTGACGCTGGACATGCTGGATCTGAAATTCAATCCCGTGTCGCGCACCTATCAGGCTCCTCTGCAGTTCAAGGCGACCGGCGGCGTGTTCATCATTGATGACCTTGGCCGTCAGGAAGAGCCCCCTCAGGCCATCGTCAACCGCTGGATTGTGCCGATGGAGATGAATTACGACATTCTCGCCCTGCAATCCGGCGAAAAATTCATCGTGCCCTTTGACACGCTGGTGATCTTTTCGACGAACTTTCACCCCAATGACATCTTTGATCAGGCCGCGCTGCGGCGGATTTTCTACAAGATCAAGATTGATGGGCCTGATCAGGCGGATTTCCTGAAGATTTTTGCCCTTGTTGCAAAAAAGCGCAAGATGCCACTGGATGAGGAAACCATCATTCACCTGATCAGGAACAAATATCCCGAGATCAGCAATGTCTATTCAAACTATCAGCCTGTCTTCCTGATCGACCAGATGATCGCGATCTGCGAATTTGAAGGCAAGCCCTACCACATGACCCCGGCGCTGATTGACCGCGCCTGGAACAACATGTTTGTGCGCAGCGAAGAAATCCTGCGTTAGACCGGGTCGGGCTGCGCGCGGCTCAATCGATCTCGGCTGTGCGGGCTTCGAGCACATCGAAGGGCACGCCGGGCTCTGCCTTGGCGCAGCGGATGACCAGGGACGTCTTGACCGTGATCACATTCTCTGCCGCCAGCAATTCTTCGGTCAGGAAGGACTGGAAACTGGACAGGTCGGG
>SKIM01000207.1 GCA_007116445.1 Natronohydrobacter sp. | reverse complement strand
TGGATTTGCGCAGCTCCAGCGCCTCGGGTCTATCTGTGCAAAGAAGCATGTAAAGCGGCATGGTTCGGTCCTTTCCGTTGCGTTATTCGTCCGTCAGCGGTCGGCTGAGCAGCGCGTCGCGCGCCTGATCCAGCGTGATCTTGCCGTCAATCAGCGCCGCCACCATCGCGGTGACTGGCATATCCAAACCTTCCCCCAGCGCCAGGCGGGTGACCGCGCGCGCCGTTGCAGCCCCCTCGACTGTGGTCGCGCTGTCAAAAACTTCGCCACGCCCCAGCGTCAGACCATAGCGGAAATTGCGCGATTTCTCCGAGCTGCAGGTCAGGATCAAATCGCCAAGTCCCGACAGGCCGACGAGGGTTTCAGGCTCTGCCCCAAGCTTGCGCGCAAGTGGCACGATCTCGGCATAGCCGCGCGCGATCAGTGCGGCGCGGGCAGATTCGCCCAAGCCTGCGCCCAGGCAGACCCCGGCCGCGATGGCGATCACGTTTTTCAGCGCCCCGCCCAGCTCTGCTCCGATGACATCCGTGTTGCGATAGAGCCGCAGCGCCGGGGTCGAGAGCTGGTCCTGGAGCGCGCGCCCCAGCGTGGCATCTGCGCAGGCCAATGTCAGCGCCGTGGGCAAACCGCGGGCAATATCGATCGCGAAGCTCGGCCCGGTGAGCAGGGCCGCGCGGGCCTCTGGCAGTACGGAATGGATCACGCCGACAGGTCCGATCATCTGTTGCAGATCTATACCTTTCGAGCAGGCCACCAGCACCCGTCCGGCCAGAGCCGCGTGATTGTCCCGCAAAAATCTGGCTGTCTGCTGCATCGGAATGGCCAGAAGCACAGTGTCCGCATCGACTTCATCCAGATCTGATGTGACCACCACCCCGTCAGGCAGGGTGACGCCCGGCAGCCGCGCCGTGTTCTCGCGCATGGTTTGCATCGCGCGCGCGCGCGCCGGGTCGCGGCACCAGAGCGTCGCCTCACCCAGCGCGCAGGCCAGCGCCGTGCCGAAGGCTCCGGCGCCCAAGATGGCAACACTCATGCTTTCGCCCCTTTCTTGCCGGACCCGATCATCGGTGCGGCGTTCTGATCAAGCGGCCAACGTGGGCGCGCGACAAAATCCTGCAGCGCCGCCCCGGCGCGCAATTGCTCGATCCCGGCCCATGCAATCATGGCGGCGTTATCGGTGCAAAGCGCAAGCGGGGGAGCGAGAAATCCGACCCCGGCCGCTTCGGCAGCCTGCTGCAGTGCCGCGCGCAGCGTCTGATTGGCACCGACACCGCCTGCGACAGCAAACACCGGCTGTTGAGGATTGGATTTCAGATAGAGCGCCAGCGCGCGCTGTGACTTTGCCGCAAGCACATCGGTGACCGCTGCCTGAAACGCGGCGCAGAGATCTGCCTGATCTTGCGTGTGCAGCCCGCTTTGTGTGCTGACCAGCGTGTCGCGCGCGCGCAGAACAGCGGTCTTCAGCCCGGAAAATGACAGGTCGCAACCCGGACGGTCCAGAAGTGGGCGGGGCAGGGTGAAGCGGTCGGGCCTGCCGTGGCGCGCGGCGGCCTCGACAGCAGGGCCACCAGGCTGCGGCAGACCAAGAAGCTTGGCCACCTTGTCAAACGCCTCGCCGGGGGCATCGTCGATCGTGCCGCCAAGCCGTGTGAACTGGTCCGGGCCATCGACCTGCAGAAACTGGCAATGCCCCCCCGACACGAGCAGCAGCAGATAGGGAAAGGCGACCGGATCCGTCAGACGCGGGGTCAGCGCATGGCCTGCAAGGTGGTTGACCCCCAGAAGCGGCCGTCCGGTCGATGCTGCCAGCCCGCGCGCCAGCATCACACCCGACAGCACCCCGCCGATCAGGCCCGGCCCTGCGGTCACTGCGATGGCGTCGAGCTGCGACAAAGTGACACCGGCCTGCCCGAGGGCCGCTTCCACGGCCAGGTCGAGCTTCTCAGCATGGGCGCGGGCAGCGATTTCGGGGACGACGCCGCCGAAACTTTCATGCAGCGCCGTTTGGCCCCAGACCACCGAGGACAGGATTTCGGGCCGCGCAGGTGGTGCATGGCGGATCACGGCGCTCGCCGTGTCGTCGCAACTGCTTTCGATTCCCAGAACAGTCAGCGGGCGATGTGGGTCAGGGACGTGCATCGGAGCTCCGATTGCCAGAGGGGCCCATGTCAGCTACCACTGCGCGCCAAGGGGCACAATCCCGCGCCTTTGGCCCCGGCGCAATGAAACTGGACCTGCCCATGCGCCCCTGCCTTGTGCTCACGCGGCCCCGACCTGCCGCCGAAGACTTCGCGCAGCAAGCCCGCGCTGCCGGTTGGCGTGGCGAAATTCTGATCGCGCCCTTGATGGAGATCGCAGTTCACCCCCCGTCCCAAGAGCCTTTGAAACAGGCAGCAGTGCTTATTTTCACATCACAGCATGGTGTTGACAGTTTTGCACGCGCCACGCAGGCACGCCATTGGCCGGTCTGGACCGTTGGTCCGCGAACGGCAGCAGCGGCGCGTCGGGCGGGGTTTTCGGATATCGCGCAGGCCTCGGGCGGGGACGCGGTTTCTCTGCTTGCGGAGCTCGAAGCCGCAGCTGTGTCCGGTCCTTTTCTGCATTTGCACGGGGCGCATCTTGCTTGCGATCTGAGCGCGCATCTGCGCGCGCGCGGGCTGCAAGCCGCAGGTTGCGTGGTCTATGATCAGCATCCGGTCGCGTTGCAGCCTGAGCACCGCGCGCGCATCGAACAGGGCGGTGATCTGGTGCTCAGCTGTTTCTCGCCACGCTCCAGTCGCCTCTTGCGCGCGCAGATCGAGGGGCTGAACCTGTCGCGCGCAAAGCTGCACATGGTCGCGATCAGTTCTGCGGCAGCGTCTGAATTGCGGGAGTTGCCGTTGATCCATAGCCAAATTGCCACTCGGCCTGACGCTGGGGGGGTGCTGGACGCTTTGGCCTGTCTGCAAGCGGCGCTTGAGCCTACGGAAAAGCCAAGCTAAGGTAAGTCATGGGGATAAGTCGCTGCATCGCAGCATGATCATTTCGGGGGAGTGGCTTTGGCGCGCAGAACAAACGGGCAAAAAAACGGGGGCAAGTCAGATGGCGGTCTGAAGAGTTCTCCTTCAGCATCGCCAGTCGAAAGCACTGCGGACGACGGGACGCAACAGACACCGCCAAAGCCCCGGGCCAAAGACAGTGCGCAAGACAACACGGCGCCGAAGGACGCAGCGCCCGCCGCGGCAGTCTCACCAAGCGCCAAGACCGGGACGCCCCTCGAATCAGCTCAGGCCAGTCCGACTGACACAGCGGCGCAGGCGAAGACGTCCGGGTCGGAGGCGACGGCAAATTCCGACAAGGCAACAGACAGCGCCGCGACCATCGGCAAGGCCGGGGAGACGGCGCAGTCATCTGACCCGCGACCGAGCGCTGATGCAGAGTTGAAGAAGGCTGTGCCGACCGCTGCTGGAACAGCGGCCAAGGCAGATGTCGTGCCGGGCGAGGCTGGTCAAGCGAAGGAGTCCGCAACCCAACAATCTGCCAAGACCGGGGCGGGGGGGGGAGCTGCGGCGGCTCCGGCGGCCTCGATCGCTGCGCCCGGGCCGATTTCTTCGACACCGCCGCGCAAACCGGATGACACACCCGCTGCGGCACCACAGGCGCGGGGCGGGGTTTTCCCGCTCGTGCTGGGGGGGATTCTGGCCGGAGGCATCGGGTATGGGGCAAGTTTCCTCATGACCGAGCAAGATGTCGATGCGCCCACCGCGCAGGATATCGCTTCGTTGCAAGACGAAGTGCAAAGCTTGCGCAGCGCCTTGTCCGGGCGTGCCGCGCAGGACGATGTCGCGTCTGTGCAATCTGAGCTCTCGACCCTGCGCGATGCGATTGACGCGCAAACGGCGGCGAGGAGCGCGATTGATGCGACGCTGGCAACGCTCGGCACCGAAGTCGAAGAGTTGCGCAACGCGCTTTCAGATCTCCCGGCCACACCTGGCGATATCGGTGCCGCGACACGCGGCGATGTGAATGCTTTCGCGGAGGTCGTATCGACGCTTGAAGCGCAATTCGCGGCGATCCAATCGGAAATGTCGGAACTGCGCAGTGACGTCTCGGGCATCACATCTGCTTTGCGCGCCGATATGGAGGATCTGCGAGATTTGTCCGAACGCCGTGTCGTCGAGGCGGAAGCGCAGGTTGATGATGCGCTTGCGCGCAGTGGTCTGGAGATCATGACCGCGGCGCTGGCCACCGGACGCAGTTATGCAGATGCGCTTGGTCTGTTCCGCGATGCCGGTGTGGATCTGCCTGAGGCGCTTGCGGTAGTTGCGGCCACAGGCGTGCCGACGCTGGAGGCTTTGCAGGAGCGCTTCCCGCCCGCTGCCCGCGCGGCACTGCGCGCGGAATATGCGCAGGCGCCGGCAGATACGGCCTATGACCGCGTTGCAAATTTCCTCCGTGCGCAGACGGGCGCGCGCTCGACCGCGCCCAAGGAAGGCGATGACACTGATGCAGTTCTGTCGCGTGCCGGAGCTGCTATCGAAGACGGTGCATTCGAAGCCGCGCTTGCCGAGCTGGACAGCCTGACAGACCCCGCGCGCGCGGCGATGCAGGGCTGGATATCTGATCTACGCACCCGTCTGGATGCCGAAGCGGCGCTGGCCGAATTCACCACTTCCCTTTCGAACGAGTAAGGACGTCACTGATGTTTTGGACCCTGACAAAAATCTTGCTCTTTGTGGTGGTGGTAATTGCGCTCGCCTTTGGTTTGGGGCAAGTGATGGACAGCACCCAGACAGTTGAATTGCGCATTTTCGACATGGAGTTTGTGCTGTCGCCAATGGCAGCACTCGGGGCGCTGGTGGCGCTTTTCGTGCTGGTCTGGCTGGCGATGAAACTCGTGGCGCTGGTCTTCGCGACCTTGCGCTTCATGAACGGAGACGAGACGGCGATCCGGCGTTTCTTCACACGCAACCGCGAAAGACGTGGTCTGGATGCGCTGCTTCTGGCGATGGTCGCGCAGGCCGAAGGCGACGGCAAGACCGCCATAGCCAAGGCGGAAAAGGCACATAAACTTCTCGATAAACCGTTGATTACAAACCTGCTTGTCGCGCAGGCTGCGCAGATGAAAGGCAATGGTGATCTTGCGGTTGAGCGTTACAAGGCATTGCTCGACGATAGCCGCACGCGATTTGTGGCCGTGCAGGGGCTGCTGAAGGCAAAGATCGAGGCGGGTGACAAGGACAAGGCCCAAGCTCTGGCGCAGAAAGCTTTGGAAATGCAGCCAGTGCACGAGGCAACACAGAACACGCTGTTGCAGTTGCAGACTGAGGCCGAAGATTGGTCTGGCGCACGCAACACGCTGATGCTGAAAAAGAATTCAGGCCTGTTGCCGCGAGATGTCTGGCGTCGCCGCGATGCGATCATGGCCTTGCAGGAATCCGACGCAATGGCCGCGCGTGGCGATCTGATGCGGTCCCGCGAAGCGGCGATCGAGGCCAATCGTCTTTCGCCCGATTTGATTCCAGCTGCGGTGGCGGCTGCGCATGCCCTTAATGCGCAAGGCAATGGCGGCTATGCAGCGAAGGTGCTCAAGCGTGCCTGGAAAGCGTTGCCGCATCCCGAACTCGCAGCGGCTTTTGCTGCCATTGAGCCCGATGAAAGCCCGCAGCAGCGCGCGACACGGTTCGAGGGGCTGATCCGCAAGAATCCCGATGCGACCGAATCGCGGATGTTGCTGGCTGAGATGCAGCTGGCCGCGGAAAATTTCCCGGCGGCGCGCCGTGCGCTTGGCAATCTGCACGAAACCGCGCCGACCGTGCGGGTGTTCACGATCATGGCGGCCATCGAACGCGGCGAAGGGGCGGATGATTCGGTCGTGCGGGGGTGGCTGACGCGCGCCCTGACGGCCAAGCGCGGGCCCCAATGGGTTTGCAGCAAATGTCAGCATATTCACACGACTTGGCAGGCTATCTGTGATGGCTGCGGCGCCTTTGACACATTGGAATGGCGCGAGGCGCCCGACGCTGTGGGCCCTTCTGCCACGCAGACCGAGTTGCTGCCGCTGATCGTGGGAGGCTTGCCCAAACCCGTCGATTCGCAAGACACCGATGTGGTGACTGCCGATCCTGTGGATGCGACCAAGCCCGCCTGAATCATCCGAACGACAGTCATTGAAAGTTGCGAAAAATACGAGCGCCGCCTGTCATGGGCGGCGCTCAGCTTTCTGGCCGTTCGCAAGGCGTTGACTGGCTCGCTTGCGTGTCATCTCATGCAAGCTTGGGTTGACAGGCTGATGGCTTTGAAGCATAGGGACGTTTCCGCTCAGACATCCGGTCTGCGCGGTATTCAGCATTTTGTCTGGCACAGCCCAGGCACGCTGCCCGAGAGCATCTAACGCCTGCTAGACTACGCAGGGGCCAAAGGGCGCGGCAGAGAAAAGAAGGAAAGACCCATGTTTGCGGTCCTCAAGACTGGTGGCAAGCAATATCGCGTGCAGGCAGGTGACCTGCTGCGCATTGAGCGCATCGCTGCCCAAGCTGGCGAAACGGTCCAGTTCAATGAAGTCCTGATGCTGGGCGGTGACAACCCGGTGATCGGCGCGCCCACCATTGAAGGTGCAGGCGTTCAGGCCGAAGTGATCGACCAGATCAAGGCTGACAAGGTGATCCACTATGTCAAGCGTCGCCGCAAGCACAGCTCGCAGCGTACCAAGGGCCACCGCCAGAAACTGACGCTGGTCAAGGTGACGGATATTCTTGCATCCGGTGCTGACGCGACAGGTGTCAAAGCTGCGATCGGAACCGGATCCGTTTCGGGCTTCGCGGTTGCAGCTGCAGCCCCTGTAAAGGCGGCGAAGTCCTCAAAACCGGCCAAATCCGAAGCTGCAGCGGTCGAGGGCACGCGCCCTGCCAACCTGCTGACGGAAGCACGGGATGGGAAGCCTGACGATCTGAAAAAGATTTCCGGGGTTGGTCCCAAGCTCGAAGGGCTGCTCCATCAGAATGGTGTGTTCCATTTCGATCAGATTGCAGCTTGGACTTCGTCCGAGATCGCTTATATGGATGACCAGCTGTCGTTCAAAGGTCGCATCGAGCGTGATGGCTGGATCGATCAGGCCAAACAATTCGCAGCCGAGAAGGAGTAACCCCTCATGGCACACAAGAAAGCAGGCGGTTCATCCCGCAACGGGCGCGACTCAGCGGGTCGTCGCCTTGGCGTCAAGCTCTATGGTGGCCAGCATGCCATCCCCGGCAATATCATTGTGCGTCAGCGCGGCACCAAGCATTGGGCTGGTGCAGGCGTGGGCATGGGGCGTGACCACACGCTTTTCGCGCTGGAAGAAGGCCGCGTCGTCTTCACCAAAGGTTTGAAAGGCCGCAGTTTCGTGTCGATCATGCCGCTGGAGACAGCCGCAGAGTAGCCGAAGTTTTACATTTCGCATGTAGACAGGGTCGGCGAAAGTCGGCCCTGTTTGCTTTTCCGGATTGCGCTGTGGTGGGAGTGGCCTGTTCGGAGAGATTGCGACACAGGGAGCAGGCCTATGCCTGAACGAGGAGTGAGCATGAATATAGATAACGCGATCAGTGCGGATCAGCCGATCCTGACGACCCCGCGTCTTGTCCTGCGGCCATTGCAGCGGACGGATCAGGCGCTGCTGGAGCTTTACGCAGGCGACGCCCGGATCGCCGAAGGTACCCGAAGCATTCCGCACCCGTTGCCGCCGAATGCTGCAGAGCACTTTATCCAGCGCGTCACTGTGCCCGAGCGGACCGAAGATGTCTGGGCGCTTGACGGATCGGGATTCGGGGCATCGGCCTTGGTGGGCGTCCTGTCGCTGAAGCCGTTGGACCGTCAGCAAAGCCAGATCGGTTATTGGGTCGCCCCGGCTTTCTGGAATGCGGGCTTCGCCTCGGAAGCGGTGCGTGCGGTGATCACACACAACCCGCAAAAATCGCGGACGCTCTTCGCCGAGGTCTTTCAGGACAATCCCGCTTCGGCCCATGTTCTGATGCAAGCGGGATTCGACTATCTGGGGGATGCAGAAGCCTATTCCGTGGCCCGTCGTGCGACAGTGCCGACATGGACCTATCTTCGCCGGATGTGAGACAGCGCCTCCGGGTAGGGGTGTGGCTCAGCTTTGGGCATTTCAGATACGGAGTTTCGGGGGATTTGCCGTGTGACGCGCAAAACGGACTGCGACACTCGACCTTTGCTCCAACTCTGCTAAAGTAATCTGAAAACATAGGCCAAGCGGATGCGAAGACCAGTCGTTGGTATCATCGGAAACTCCCATCTCATCAATGATGAGTATCCCGCCCATGCCGGTGGGACGATGAATTCCGAAGCTGTTGCTGAGGTTGCAGGATGTCTACCGCTTCTGATCCCCTCTGATCCGCGCTTTGTCTCGATCGCGGAATTGCTGGAGGTTTGCGACGGGTTTTTGCTGACTGGTGGACGGCCGAATGTGCATCCCGAAGAATATGGCGAGGCTGCGACACCGGCGCATGGGGCTTTTGACCGCGCGCGAGATGCCATTTCGCTTCCGTTGGTGCGTGCTTGTGTGGAGCGTGGGCAGCCGTTTCTTGGGGTTTGCCGCGGGTTTCAGGAAGTTAATGTCGCCATGGGCGGCACGCTGTACCCTGAAATCCGTGACTTGCCGGGGCGCATGAACCATCGCATGCCGCCTGATGGCACGCTTGACGAGAAATTCGCGCTGCGCCACAAGGTCACCTTTCGGGAGGGGGGCGTGTTTCATCGATTGATGGGCGCGCCCGAGGTTTTGACCAATACGCTGCATGGACAGGGGATCAAGACGCCGGGTGCGCGGATCGTGATCGATGGTCACGCGCCCGATGGCACGCCCGAGGCGCTCTATGTCGAGGCCGCGCGAGGGTTTACCTTGTCGGTGCAGTGGCATCCGGAGTGGCAAGCGGCGCATGATCCTGTGTCGCGCCCGCTATTTGAGGCGTTCGGCGAGGCTGCGCGCGCCTGGGCCAGTGCGCGCGAACCATGGGCGCTCAGTGCCTGATCCGCGCGGGAAGTTTCAGGCTTTGGCGAGTTGATCAATCATCTCGCGGAAGGGTTCGAGTGTGTAGCCATGCCGGGCGGGCAGGGCGATCAACTCTTCAGTCGGCCTTTTGCCCGCTTGTGACAGCGCCCAGACAATCGACGAGCGATTACCCGATGCGCAATATGCCAGCACAGGCCCTGTGCTGTTTTCGAGGGCCTGAGCCTGACCCTGGACATTTTCCATCGTGATGGCACCGCCCACGACCGGATTGACCAGAAAGGTCAACCCTGCCGCTTCAGCTGCTGCACGCAGCGCCGCCTGCTGCAATTCGGGCGGGTTTTCCCCGTCCGGGCGATTGCAGATCACTGTTGTGAACCCTGCCTGAGCGATCGCGGCCATATCCTCGGACGCGATCTGTGGCGAGACCGCATAGCTGTCGGTCAGGGGGCGAATATCCATTGTCAGACTCTCCAATTCAGGCGGCAGCAAGCCGGTCAATCTGCGCCCTTACGGGCTGCGCGATGACCATACCGCCAATCATGGCAAGGATAAAGGTGATCCCGCCTGTTCCGCCCCAGCTGAGCGAGGCAATGGCCGGACCAGGGCAAAGGCCTGCAAGCCCCCAGCCCGCGCCGAAGAGCACAGAGCCGATAACAAGGTTGTGGCCAAGTTTCGGGTCAGGCTTGGCTGGAAAGGGTTCCCCCACGAGCGACGCGGCGCGCTTGGTCGTCAGATGCCACGCGAGTAGCATCGGCATGATCGCCCCGCCGAGCACGAAAGCCAGCGTCGGATCCCATGCACCGAAAACGTCAAGCCAGCCTTGCACCTTATTGGTGTCCGTCATGCCCGAGACCAGCAGCCCCGCGCCGAATAGCCCGCCTGAAACCGCTGCAATCACAATACGTTGCATTAGATCACCCCCAGAAGATGGCGAAACAGGACCATCACGATGCCGCCTGCCAGAAGATAGAATACAGTCGCCACGATCCCGCGCAGCGAAAATCGGGAAATGCCACAAACGCCATGACCGGACGTGCAGCCATTTGCAAGCCGCGTGCCCACGCCGACAAGCAGCCCTGCGGCCACGACAACGGCCAGGTTGGGGGTGATGTTGGTCGAGACTTCGGTGGAAAAGAGCGGCAGCATCAGCGCGGGCACGACCACTAGCGCTGCGAGAAAGGCCACCCGCTCAGCCCATGTGCTCAGTCCGGAGCGGTCCACAAGCCCGCCGATGATGCCACTGGCGCCCATGACGCGCCCGTTGCCCAAGAGATAGACCGCCGCAGCGGCCCCGATCATCAGGCCGCCGATAAGGCCCCAGATCCAGTCAGTTTCAATCATGTCATTGGTCCTGTTCGCAAAGAGGGCGCGGCAGTGTCATGCCGCGCCTGTGTTGGTTTCCAAGGATCGCTCAGAGCGTGTTGACGGGCACTTTCAGATAGACCGTGCCGTTTTCTTCTGCAGCGGGCATCTGGCCTGCGCGCATATTGACCTGCAGCGAGGGCACGATCAGGCGGGGCATGCCGAGTTGCGCGTCGCGCTCATTGCGGGCGGTGACGAAATCTTCTTTCGATTTGCCTTCGCCGACATGCTTGTTCAGCCGCTTCTGGTCACCCACTGTGGTTTCCCATGCGTAGGTATCGCGGCCTTCGGCCTTGTAATCATGCCCCACGAAAATGCGGGTGTCATCGGGCAGCGACAGGATTTTCTGAACCGAATCCCACATCATATCCGCCGAGCCACCGGGGAAATCGCAGCGCGCTGTGCCAAAATCAGGCATGAACAGCGTATCGCCAACGAAAGCGGCATTGCCGATCACATAGGTCAGGCAGGCAGGCGTGTGACCGGGTGTATGCAGCACATCGCCGCGCATCTGGCCGATATGGAAACTGTCGCCATGTTTGAAGAGCGCATCGAATTGCGAGCCGTCGCGCTGGAATTCGGTGCCTTCGTTGAAGACCTTGCCGAAGGTATCCTGCACGATGCGGATATTCTCGCCGATCGCGATCTTGCCGCCGATCTTTTGCTGGATGTAGGGCGCGGCCGAGAGATGGTCGGCATGGACATGGGTTTCGAGCAGCCACTCGACCTCAAGGCCGTTCTCGCGCACGAAATCGACCACCATATCGGCCGATCGCGTATCCGTGCGCCCTGACGCATAGTCGAAATCCAGAACGGAATCGACAATCGCGCATTTCTTGCTGTTGGGATCCCGCACCACATAGGTAACGGTGAACGTCTCTTCATCAAAGAAAGCAGTGACTTCAGGGTTCATCTGGCAACTCCATCATTCTGTCTGGAGCAGCATATATCCTATCTCTCACATATTGCAAGGTTTGAATGTAATTGCTGTGGAAAATTGGATCGACCCGGCATATTTGCGCCGGGTCGATTTGATGTCACAGGCTCAGTGCCTTGCTGGCAGGGATGCTCTCAAGCCCCAGCGCCGCGCCGACGGCGGCATGGGTCAGATGGCCCGCATGGGTGTTCAGCCCTGCCAGCAAATGTATGTCGTCCTCGCAGGCCTTGCGCCAACCCTTGTCAGCCAGTGCCAGCATGAAAGGCATCGTCGCATTGCCAAGGGCAATCGTCGAGGTCCGCGCCACAGCACCAGGCATGTTGGCGACACAGTAATGCAGGACATTGTCGATCTCATAGACCGGATCGGCATGGGTCGTGGCGCGCGAGGTTTCGAAACATCCGCCCTGATCGATCGCCACATCGACAAGCACGGCTCCGGGTTGCATGCGTTGCAACTGCGCGCGGGTGATCAGTTTGGGCGCTGCTGCGCCGGGGATCAGCACAGCGCCAATGACCATATCCGCCCGCGTGATCAGATCGTCAATCGCTGCGGCGTCCGAGAATTGCGTCGTCAGACGACCGTGAAAGATATCGTCAAGATAGGACATCCGCGCGATTGAGCGGTCCAGGATGGTTACATTCGCTCCCATCCCGACCGCAACCCGCGCTGCTGCTGTCCCGACGACACCGCCGCCGATGATTGTGACATTCGCAGGCCGCACGCCCGGCACACCGCCCATCAACACGCCGCGCCCGCCATTGGCTTTCTGCAGCGCCCAAGCGCCCATTTGCGGCGCAAGCCGTCCCGCGACTTCGGACATGGGCGCGAGCAGGGGCAGCCCGCCAGCGCGGTCAGTGACTGTTTCATAGGCGATGGCAGTAACACCAGAGGCGAGCAGGTCGCGCGTCTGATCGGGATCTGGGGCCAGATGCAGATAGGTGAACAGGATCTGATCTGCGCGCAACTGGCTGCGCTCACCCGCCTGCGGTTCCTTGACTTTCACCACCATCTCGGCACGCGCAAAGACTTCCTTTGCGTTGTCAACGATTTCAGCACCGATCTTGATGTAATCTTCATCAGCGAATCCAGCCCCGAGTCCGGCCCCTTGTTCCATGATGACGGAGTGACCGCGGCTTATTGCCTCGTTTGCCGCATTGGGCGTCAGCCCCACGCGAAATTCCTGCGGTTTGATTTCCTTGGGGCATCCGATCAGCATCACATTGACCTTTCCTTCTTGCGCGATGATGAGATGATATTGCACCAGACACGCATAAATCTTGAAAGTTTGCACTTCTTGCAGCAAAAACGTAGCGTATTCTTGCGAAATACTGCCAGATCATCGAAGAAGGTTGCGCTGCAATGCAGCTAGACGCTACGGACCGCCGCATTTTGCGTGTCTTGCAAAGGCAAGGGCGGGTGACAAATGCAGAATTGGCCGAAATGGTCAATCTTTCGCCCTCGGCCTGCCACCGGCGCGTGCAGCGGCTGGAAGCGGATGGGATCATCGCTGATTACGTCGCGCTTCTGGACCCCAAGCGCATCGGTCGGCCCACTGTGGTCTTTGTCGAAATCAGTCTCTCGGGGCAGCGCGACGATATTCTTGATGCATTCGAGCGCGAAGTGGCGCGCGTGCCTGATGTGCTGGAATGTCACCTGATGGCGGGCAGCGCGGATTACCTGCTCAAGATCATCGCCGCCGATACCGAGGATTTCGCGCGCATTCATCGCCAGTATCTCAGCCGCCTGCCAGGTGTCGCGCAGATGCAATCCTCTTTCGCGCTGCGCACAGTGGTCAAGACAACGGCGCTTGATATCTGAGCGGGCTGCGGGGGCGCGACAATCAGCGTGCGCGCAGCGCGTCGCGGATCTCGGTCAGCAACTCTTCTGTCGTGGGTTTTGCTGGGGCTTCAGGCTCTGCGGCAACCTCACGCTGGCCCATCCGACCGATCTTGTTGACCACGCGGATCAACTTGAACACGACAAAGGCGATGATCAGAAACTTGATGACGGCATTGATGAAATTGCCCAGCATGAACTGAGCATCCCCAAGCCCGAAACTGATCCCGCTGAAGTCGATCCCGCCAACGATCAGCCCCAGAAAAGGATTGATCAGATCTTCCACGAGTGAAGTCACAATGGCCGTAAATGCCGCGCCGATGATGATGCCCACCGCCATGTCCATGACATTGCCGCGCGCGATGAAGTCCCGAAATTCTGCCCACATGATACGCTCCCTGGCCTGGTCCCGGAAATACGGCAGAGCATAACTGCGATGGGAAATTCAGGGAAGCGTGCCGTGGAGCGTATAGCGCAGGATATCGGCGACCTGACCGGGCGATTCCACAACGGCAAGGGCGGCAGCGTCGACCTCCTTGAGCGCATGCTGGTGATCGGCACCATGCATGATGATCAGCGATTTGCCGAGCGCCGCGGCAAAGCCTGCATCAAAGGCCGCATTCCACTGGCGGTATTTCTCGCCAAAGCGCACGACGACGATATCTGCGTCCTGCAGGGCCTTGCGGGTGCGGATCGCGTTCAGCTTTGCGCCCTTGTGATCGTGCCAGAATTTCTCTGCTTCCGCCCCCAGGATCGCGACCCCGCAATCATCCGAGGCGGCGTGATCGGTCACCGGGCCAGTGAAAATCACATCCAGCCCATCGCACCCCTGCGCGATCTCGTCGCGCCAGTCTGTATGGATTTCACCGGCCAGATAGACTCTCAGTGTCATGCGTCATTCCTTCCTCAGTTCGCGGCACACCCGCGCTGGCATGTTGCGGCAGACAGGGAACTGTGGCAAGACTGAAGTCAAACGCAATATAAACAAGAGTTCATCCCATGAACGACTTCTCTTCGCGCCGCCTGATCATGGTCGATACGCAAGTGCGTCCGTCAGATGTGACGAAATTTCCGATCATCGAAGCCATGTTGCATGTCCCGCGCGAAGAGTTCGTTCCGCAGGAGCGCGTGGAAGCCGCCTATGTGGGCGAAAATCTTCCCATCGGGCGCGGTCGCGTGTTGCTTGAGCCGCGCACTTTGGCGAAGATGCTGGATGCGCTCGATATCACACCAGGAGATCTGGTGCTCGATATCGGCTGTGGCACGGGCTATTCCTCGGCGGTCATTCAGCGCATGGCGCAAGCTGTCATCGCCTTGGAGGAGGATGACGACTTTCTGAAGACTGCAGAAGCCGCCTTCGCGCGCACCGAGTCCGAGACAGTGGTCCTGACCAAGGGCGCGCTGTGTGACGGTGCGCCGGACCATGCGCCTTACGACGTGATGATCTTGCAAGGCGGGATAGAGGAGTTTCCACAGGTGCTGGTCGCGCAGTTGCAGGAGGGGGGGCGTGTCGCTGCCGTCTTCATGCAAGGTGCCCTCGGTGTCGTGCGTCTGGGGATACGCAATGGCGACGCAATCGCATGGCGTGATATCTTCAATGCCGCGGCCCCGGTACTTCCGGGGTTCAAAAAAGAGCAGGCGTTCAGCCTGTAAAACCACACGCGGCCCTCTTTTGGCACGCCCTGTGCTCGCAGCGGGACCGCGTGGCATAAAAGAGGCGAAGGCAATGAAATCCATCCTGAAGACCACGATGCTGGCAGCGTCGTTTTCTGTGGCATTGGGGGGGAGCATTGCTCCGCTTCAGGCTCAGAGTCTGGCCGATACGCTGATCGCAGCTTATCGCAATTCCAATCTGTTGGAACAGAACCGTGCGCTGTTGCGTGCCGCGGATGAGGATGTCGCGGTCGCGGTCGCGTCGCTTCGGCCTGTGGTCAATTTCGTCACCGAGGCTCAGCAGCGCATCACCAATAATCCTGCTCAACCGGATTCGCTCACGCTGGGTTTCAATCTGGCCGCCGAGGTGACGCTGATTGATTTCGGGCGCGGAAGACTGGCCCAGGAGGCAGCAAAGGCGCAGGTGCTTGCGACCCGGCAGGCCTTGGTCAGTGTCGAACAGGGGGTTCTGCTTGATGCGATCGCGGCACATCTCGACATGCGCACAACCGCAGAGGCCGTGGCCTTGCAACAAACGACGCAGCGGGTCATCACGCAAGAATTGAGTGCCGCACGCGAACGTTTTGAGCTCGGCGAGGTCACGCGCACCGATGTGGCTCTGGCTGAGGCGCGTCTCGCGGCTGCGCGCTCGTCGCTGGCCGCGGCAGAAGGTGATCTCGCCGTGGCGCGCGAAGCCTATAAGCTCGCCACTGGCATTTACCCTGACCAGCTGCGCGCGCCGCCAGCCCTGCCTCGCACGGCGGTCAATTTGCAGACCGCACAGGACATTGCGCGCCGCACCCACCCGTCTGTTCTTGAAGCGCAGCACAATGTCGCGGCCGCCGAGTTCAATGCCGAGCGCGTGGCCGCACAGCGTCATGGCTCTGTCACCGGAAGTGCATCCATCGGCCGCCAGTTCGGCGGGGCTGCGGGCGATACGACGTCAGCCAATGCAGGGGTGCGCTACGCCCGCCCGATCTATCAGGGCGGACAGCTGAGCGCTTTGTCGCGTCAGGCGATTGCGCGCCGTGACGCGGCCCGCTCTGGACTGCATCAGACTGTTGCGCAGGTGGTGCAGAATGTCGCCGTGGCCTGGGCCAATGTCGATGTGGCGAGTGCCCGGATCGCGGCTAGCCAGCAGCAGGTCCGCGCGTCACAGACTGCGTTTGAAGGCACGCGCGAGGAAGCCCGGCTTGGGGCACGCACAACGCTTGACGTGCTCAACGCTGAAACGGACCTGCTCAATGCGCGCACGCAACTGCTGCAAGCTCAGGCCGGCCAGCAGATTGCAACCTATAACCTGCTCGCGGCAATGGGCCTGCTGACAGTGGATCATCTGGGGCTGGGGATCCCGACCTATGATGCAGAAGCCTATTTCAATGCAGTGCGCAATGCTCCGGTCTCATCACCGCAAGGCGAAGCGCTTGATCGCGTGCTCCAATCCATCGGGCGGCAATAGCGCGTAAAGACAAGACCCGGCTGTCATTCAAGATTGTAAAGGCGTCAAAGCCGGGTTACGCTTGGGGGTGTTTTTCCTGTGCGGCAAACGCCCCGACAGAGGGCGAGGTGTCCGGGGGCTACGGGGTAAGGCGAGTAAAGAGGGCAGTGAAATGACACAAGCAATGTCGCGGCGTGAAATCGAGGATGTTTTGTCTTCGATCAAGCGGCTGGTGTCTCAGGACATGCAGGAGCGTCCTGAGCGCCATGATCTGCGCGAAAAGCTGATCCTGACCTCGGAATTGCGGGTGGATACTGCATCGGATCTGTCGCCTGAAAAGCGCGCCGCATCGCTGCCTGCACCCTGCACTGGGCAGCGGCAACATGCCGAAGGCTCGAATGTGGCGCCCGCGTTTCGTGATCCCACACCCTGTGCCGATGCAGTGGCGTGCGACGCCTCCGCGCCGACATCGCTATTGCAGCGTATCACGCAAAATCGTGCGCAAACAGCTGCCCCTGCGCCGATCCCGCAGCCAGAGCCCACGCGTCACACGCCGCCAGAGATGGCATCACCAGAGCTTGCAGCCCAACATATCCCGCAATCGCCGCGCCCGCGGCTGAATTTTGTTGAACCGTCTGCGATCAGAGATCCCGAACCGGTGCCTGAACCTGCTGTTGTCCCGCAGGCAAGTCATGGGCCTGACCCGGATCATGATGAATTAGACATTGAGGCAACGCTTGCCCGGCTCGAGGCTGTGCTGTCAGGCCAACCCGTTGCGCAAGAGCCTGTCACAGCACACGCAGCGCCCCCGAAATCGGACCCGGCTGTCGAAGCAGACTCCGAGCCCCAAGCCGCGGAGCCCCAACCCACTGAGCGCCCTGTTGCGCAGTCCGAGCCGTTCGTGGAGGGAAATGAAATCATCCTCGATGAGGATATGCTGTTCCGACTGGTCGCAGATATCGTTCGGTTGGAATTGCAGGGCGAGTTGGGAGAGAAAATCACGCGCAACATCCGCAAATTGGTGCGCTCGGAGGTTGCGCGCGAGTTGCAACTGCGCCGCGACCAGGGCTGGAATGTCTGAGCGCGCGAAACGCGGCGGTTCAGTCCAGAGGTAAGGGGTAATCTTCCCAATCGTCGAGCGCTACTGCAGCTTCCGATACGGTCAGCCCCAGAACGGATTTTCCTGCCTTGTGGGTTGAGGCCGGATCGCCCGTCACGAGCGGGTGCCAGTCGGGCAGGGGGCGGCCTTCGTGCAGCAACCGGTAAGCGCAGCTCGGCGGCATCCAATAGGCGATCTCATCGAGGTTGATCGGTGTCAGAACGACACATTCTGGCACATGCTGCTTGCGTACTGCGTAATTGGCGCAGCGGCAGGACGTGTCGTCAAAAAGCCGACAGGCGACACGGGTGAAGATCAGCTCTTCCGTATCAATATCTTCGAGCTTGTTGAGGCAACATTTACCGCAGCCATCACAGAGCGCTTCCCATTCTTCCGGGGTCATGTTCGCAAGCGGGATGGTAGTCCAGAATTCGGGGCGCATTGTCATGGCGGTCAGATAGTCCCTTTACACGATATGGGAAAGGGGCTTTCGCTGTGCTTGTCTTGGCAGCCGCCTGAATTACCCTGTGCCCCGAACGGACACGGAAACGATGCGCGACATGACTGATCATCCTGATCTGCCCAAGCCTGTGTCGCGTTGGTTTGCGACGCAAGGCTGGCAACCGCATGACCATCAGCTTGCCATGATGCAGGCGCGGGGCGACAGTTTGCTGATTGCGCCCACTGGCGGTGGCAAGACCCTTGCGGGGTTTCTGCCGACGCTGGCGCAGGCCTGTGCCGGCCCGCCGGCTGGGTTGCATACGCTCTATGTTTCGCCGCTCAAGGCGCTCACGCATGACATTGGTCGCAACCTCGCGCGCCCTGTTGCGGATTTGGGGCTGGCCTTGCGTATCGAGGACCGCACCGGCGACACAGGCGCCACCCAGCGCGCGCGCCAGCGTGTAGATCCGCCGCATATCCTGCTGACCACGCCTGAAAGCCTTGCGCTGATGCTGTCCTACCCGGAAGCACCGCGTATCTTCGCCAGCCTGAAGCGTGTCGTCATCGACGAAATTCACGCACTGGCTGTATCAAAGCGCGGCGATCAGCTCATGCTGGGGCTTGCGCGTCTGCGCCAGCTTGCGCCTGACCTGCAGGTGGCAGGGCTGTCTGCCACGGTCGAAAATCCGCAAGCGCTCGCAGATTTCATGGGCGGGGCCGAGGTCTTTCACGCCGATCCCGGCCCTGCGCCTGACATTGCCATGTTTCCCACAGTGCTCGCGCCGCCCTGGTCGGGTGCCGGGGGGGGCTATGCCGCGCGTGACGTTATGCGCGCGATTGCGGCCGCGCGGTTGACTCTCGTTTTCATCAACACCCGCGCGCAGGCCGAACTATTCTTTCAGGCGCTCTGGGCTGTTAATGACGATAATCTGCCCATCGGTCTGCATCACGGCAGCCTTGCCCGCGACGCGCGCCGCCGTGTCGAGGCGGCCATGGCTGCAGGTGACTTGCGCGCAGTCGTTGCGACGGGCAGTCTTGATCTGGGGCTTGATTGGGGCGATGTTGATCTGGTCATTCAGATCGGGGCCCCGCGCAACATCAAACGGCTCGTCCAGCGCATCGGCCGGGCCAATCACCGTTATGATGCTCCGTCGCGCGCACGGATCGTGCCTGCGAATCGCTTTGAGATCCTCGAATGTGTGGCGGCGCTGCAGGCTGTTGAAGCAGGCGAACTCGATAGTGACGGGCGCAGCGGTCTGGGCGCGCTGGACGTGCTGTGCCAGCATATCCTGACGCTGGCCTGTGCGGGGCCGCTGGATGCGGATCAGCTTTTCGCCGAGGTCACCCAGGCCGGGCCCTATGCAAGCCTCACGCGGGCCGATTTTAATGCCTGTCTCGATTTCGTGGCGACAGGCGGTTACGCGCTGCGCGCTTATGACCGCTGGCAAAGGCTGGTGCTGCGCGACGGGCTCTGGCACTTGCGCGACCCACGCGCGGCCCGCGATATTCGCATGAATATCGGCACCATCGTTGCACCGGAACTGCTGAGCGTGCGGCGCGGTCCGCGTGGCGGTGCGCCTCTGGGCGAGATCGAGGAGGTCTTTGCCGCTTCGCTTTCGCCCGGTGACACATTCCTGATCGGCGGTCAGACAGTACGCTATGACCGGCTGCGCGACATGGTGGTGGAAGTCACGCCGCAGCCTGACAAGACGCCAAAAATTGCAGTGTTCAATGGTCTGAAGATGGCCACCTCGACGGAACTCTCGGCGCGCGTTCTGGCGCTGATTGGGGATCCCGTCGCATGGGACAGCCTGCCTGCTGATACCCGCGACTGGCTGGATTTGCAGGCGCGGATTGCAACCCTGCCACGCCCCGGCACCATGACCTGCGAAAGCTTCGCGCGCGGGGGATGGTGGTATTTCGCGCTCTATTCCTTCGCCGGGCGCAATGCCAACCAGACCCTGGGATTGCTTCTGACCCATCGGATGGAGGGCGCGGGGCTCGCACCGCTGGGATTTGTGGCGACGGATTACGCGCTTCTGATCTGGTCGCTCGAGCCAGTGCGCGATCCCGCCCCGCTGCTCGATCCCGAGGGCTTGCGCGACGGTATGGAGGACTGGCTCGCGGGCAATGCAGTGATGAAGCGCACCTTCCGCGCCGTGGCTACTGTGGCGGGTCTGATCCAGCGCAACCTGCCCGGCGCGCGCAAATCCGGCAAACAGGCCACATTCTCGACCGATATCCTGTATGACACTTTGCGCAAATTCGACCCTGATCACCTACTGTTGCAGATCACCCGCGCCGAGTCGATGCGCGGGCTCGCCGATTACGGCCGGATCGAGGAAATGCTGCGCACCCGCCCGCGCATCGTGCATTCCATGCCGCCCCATGTCACGCCTTTCGCCGCCCCCTTGATGCTCGAGGCCGGGCGCATTCCGATCCGGGGCGCCGGGCAGGCGCGGCTTCTTGAAGAAGAGGCCGTGCGGATGATGCGCGAAGCAGGCTTGCACCTGGACGAGGACTGCGCCATCTGAGCGCCATGACGCATCTCGGGTTTCAGTTTCAGGGGCAGGATTTTGTCGCCCGTGCGTCGGGCGCGTTATTCTGGCCAGTTGAGCAAGCGCTGATCGTTGCGGATCTGCATTTGGGGAAATCCGAGCGCATGGCCCGGCGCGGCGGCGCGCTTCTGCCACCGTTCGAGACGCGCGCGACGCTCGAGCGACTGTCCATCGATCTGGAAGAGACGCGTGCGGCGCATCTGATCGCTCTGGGAGATACATTCGATGATGATATCGCTGCGCATTCTCTGGCATCCGAAATCACTGCGCTATGCGCGCGCGTGCAAGTGACCTGGATTGCAGGCAACCATGATCCGGGGCCTGCTGATTTGCCGGGCCAGCAGGCGGGCGAGTTGCATCTCCAAGGCATAAGCCTTCGTCATATTGCAGGTGAAAGTTTCGATATTACAGGGCATTACCACCCAAAGATTCGCATTGCAGGTCAGCGCTTGCCAGTCTTTCTGATCGGTAGGCAGCACCTGATCCTGCCGGCTTATGGGCTTTATACCGGGGGGCTTGATTGGCAGGATCCGGTCCTGCAGGCGCTTGTGCCCGAAGGGCGTGCGATCGTGACTGGCCCGCGGGCGTTGATGCTGCCGTTGCCGCCACCTGCGCAAGCTTCCGCGCGCCGTGGCAAGTGGCGCTGAGGTGCGCGTCTTTGTGCTGGAAATTGTGCCGATTTCCGGCTAAACTGTGTGAATAGACCCGGGTAGCGGGCGAATATCAGGCAAGATCAAGATAATAACAAAGATCAATCTTACGATCTGACAAAACGGGTATCGGGGCAGTTCGATGACGGAAATGGTGTATGGGTCCGCGCCTGCGCGTGTGGTGGAACCTGTTCTGCCAAAGTGGTGGCGCACGATTGACAAGGTGACACTGACGGCTGTGCTGCTGCTGATGGCCGTGGGGTTGCTGCTGGGGCTAGCAGCATCGCCGCCTTTGGCATCGCGCAATGGCTTGCCGCCATTTTTCTACGTCCAGCGTCAGATTGTCTTTGGTCTGATGGGGATCATCGCGATGTTTGCGGTGTCGCTGTGTTCGCCTGACCGGGTTCGGCGTATCGGAACCGTAGGGTTTTTTCTGTCCTTGCTCGCCCTGATGCTGCTGCCGTTTTTCGGGACCGATTTCGGCAAGGGTGCCACACGCTGGTTCAGTCTAGGTTTCGGCTCTTTTCAGCCGTCCGAATTCCTCAAGCCGATGCTTGCGGTGTTTGCAGCCTGGCTGCTTGCGGCCGGACAGGATCAATCTGGCCCACCCGGCAAAGCGCTTTCGCTCGGGTTCACGCTCCTGGTGCTCGGGCTTCTGGTCATGCAGCCGGATTTTGGTCAGGCTGCACTGATCGCTGCGGGCTGGATGATCATGTATTTTCTGGCAGGCGCACCAATGTTCCTGCTGGTCGGGTTTGCCGGTCTGGTGCTTGTCGGCGCTTATGGCGCCTATCACAGTTCCGAACATTTCGCGCGCCGTATCGACGGCTTTCTGACCGCCGAGATCGACCCGCGTACCCAGATGGGGTTTGCGCAAAACGCGATTTCCGAGGGGGGGTTCTTCGGCGTCGGGGTCGGCGAGGGGCGCGTCAAATGGCTGCTTCCTGACGCCCATACCGATTTCATCATCGCAGTGGCAGCCGAGGAATACGGGTTGGTGCTCGTGCTGTTCATCATCGGGCTTTATGCCACCATCCTGATCCGGTCGCTGTTTCGGCTGATGCGCGAACGCGACACGTTCACACGGCTCGCGGGCACTGGGATTGTTGTCGTCTTTTCGATGCAGGCGATGATCAACATGGGCGTCGCGGCGCGGTTGCTGCCCTCCAAAGGCATGACCTTGCCGTTCGTCAGCTATGGTGGGTCGTCGTTGCTTGCGACGGGGATTGCAATCGGTATGCTTCTGGCTTTGACCCGCACGCGCCCGCAGGGCGAAATCGGCGAGATCCTCTCGCGACGTGCGCAGGGCTGAGGGGCAAGATCATGGCCAGGCCACCACTTTTGCTGATCGCTGCAGGGGGCACCGGGGGGCATATGTTCCCCGCTCAGGCGCTGGCCGAAGAAATGCTCGCGCGCGGGTGGCGGGTCAAGCTTTCGACAGATGCGCGCGGCGCACGCTACACCGATGGCTTCCCCGAGGCGGTGCGCATCGAGCAGGTTCGCGCGGCGACACCCGCGCGGGGGGGGCTCGTCGAGAAACTGAAACTGCCATTTCAACTGGGCGCAGGGATCTTGCGCGCGGCCTTTGGGATGCTTCTTGATCGCCCCAAGGTCGTGGTAGGATTTGGCGGCTATCCGTCAATCCCGGCATTGGCGGCGGCATGGCTGTTGCGCGTCCCGCGCATGATTCATGAACAAAATGGCGTCCTGGGCCGCGTCAACCAGAATTTCGCGCGCCGTGTGGACCGAATTGCATGCGGAATCTGGCCGATGCAGATGCCAGATGGGCTGCAAGGAGAGTTCACCGGAAATCCAGTGCGTGCGGCTGTGCGTGAACGCGCAGGCGCGGGCTATATTCCACCCGGTGATTATCCGATGGATCTGCTTGTGATCGGGGGATCGCAGGGTGCGCGCATCCTGTCAGATGTGGTACCGGCAGCTATTGCGGCTCTGCCCGAAGATATCCGGCGCAACCTCTCGGTCGCGCATCAGGCGCGCGACGAAGATATCGACCGCGTTGTGGCCGCCTATGAAGCAGGCGGTGTCGCTGCAGAAATAGCGCCTTTTTTCGCTGATATTCCGCGCAGATTGTCAGAATGTCAATTGGTGATCAGCCGCGCAGGGGCGTCGTCTGTCGCCGATATTTCCGTGATTGGCCGCCCCGCGGTACTGATCCCATTTGCCGCAGCAGCCGCCAACCATCAGGCGGCCAATGCGCGCATGCTGTCGCGAGTTGATGCGGCGGTCGTTTATCCGGAAGCGCAATTCACGTCTGAGGCGCTGACAGAGACGCTGGTTTCCATCCTGAGCAACCCAAAAGGTGCAGAGACCATGGCGCGGGCCGCACTGAGCGTAGGGCGCCCTGACGCGGCGGCGCATCTGGCCGATATGGTCGAGACTTTGTATAAAGCATGAAGGAGGCCCATCATGAGCCCTGCAACGAAACTGCCCACTGATATCGGCCCGATCCATTTCATCGGGATTGGCGGCATTGGCATGTCGGGCATTGCAGAAGTGCTGATGACCTTGGGCTATGATGTTCAGGGCTCCGACATGAAGGCCAGCGCGATTACCGAACGGCTGGAATCTCTGGGCGCGCAGGTCATGATCGGTCAGCGGGCGGAAAATCTGGGCGCGGCTGCGGTGATCGTCGTTTCAACCGCGATCAAGCGCGACAATCCCGAACTGATGGAAGCGCGTCGCCTCGGCCTGCCTGTTGTGCGCCGCGCCGAAATGCTCGCGGAATTGATGCGGCTGCGCTCGAACATCGCGATTGGCGGCACGCATGGCAAAACCACCACCACGACGATGGTGGCGGCACTTCTGGACGAAGGCGGGCTTGATCCGACAGTGATCAATGGCGGTGTCATCCACGCTTACGGCTCCAACGCGCGGGCAGGTGCGGGCGAGTGGATGGTGGTCGAGGCCGATGAAAGCGACGGTTCTTTCAATCGCCTGCCTGCGACCATCGCGATTGTCACGAATATCGACCCCGAACATATGGAACACTGGGGTAGTTTCGACGCGCTGCGGAAGGGGTTCCACGATTTTGTGTCAGGCGTGCCGTTCTATGGTCTGGCGATTTGCTGCACGGATCACCCTGAAGTTCAGGCGCTGGTCGCAAAAATTTCCGACCGCCGCGTGGTGACTTTCGGTTTCAATGCTCAGGCTGATATCCGTGCGCTGAATCTGCGCTATGAGGCCGGGGTCGCCCATTTCGACATCGCGCTTCAGGACGAACGCCGCGTGATCAAGGGCTGCACCTTGCCCATGCCGGGTGATCATAATGTCTCAAACGCGTTGGCTGCGGTCGCGGCTGCGCGCCATTTGGGCATGAACGGCGCTGAAATCCGTACGGCTTTGGCGAAATTTGGCGGTGTGAACCGTCGTTTCACCCGCGTGGGCGAGGTGGAAGGTGTGACCATCATTGATGATTATGGTCATCACCCGGTCGAGATTGCCGCCGTGCTGCGCGCGGCCCGGCAGGCGTTGGGGGGGGAAGGGCGCGTGATTGCGATCCACCAGCCGCATCGCTACACGCGCCTGTCGAGCTTGTTCGATGATTTCTGCACCTGTTTCAATGAAGCTGATGTCGTCGGGATCGCGCCGGTCTATGCTGCGGGCGAAGAGCCGATCGCGGGGGCAAGCCGCGACGATCTGCTGGCGGGGCTGGCCGCGCATGGCCACCGCTCTGCCCATCCGGTGAACAGCGAAGATGACCTTGAAGCGCTGGTCCGCGCACATGCCGGGCCGGGCGATATGGTCGTCTGTCTGGGGGCCGGGACGATATCGGGCTGGGCACATGGACTATTGCCGCGTCTGCGCGCCAAGGCTGCGTGATGGTGCCCGCCGAATACCGGGTCTTTCTGCTGATCGCGTGCTCTGTCTTTGCCGGAATATTGCTCGGTGCGATGCTCTTGCACAGAGGATGGGCGCGGGTTTTCGCGGCCTTCCTTGCTGGGCATGTCTTCGCGGCGATCGGTCTTTATATTGCGTCGCAACAGGCGCAGAACATGCAAGCCCTGGGATATGTGATCATGCTTGTTGTCTTCGTGTTGCCAGCCACTCTGGGCATGGTTCTCGGTGGCGCGGGCATGTGGTGGCGCAAGCGATCGACACGCGCCTGACAATCTGCGATCCTTCACATAGAAGACTGTCTGCCCGAAGCGGGGCGTGGCGGCGTGCCTGCCCCGCTCGCGCCGTGTTCACCGGCCTTCGCGCATCCAAGCGCCCAAGGCGAAGCTTGCAGCGATCATCAGCCAAGCCCAACCCGGCAGCAATGCTGCGCTGCGCAATTCCTGCGTCAGATAGGCGTTGCGTGGCGTCAGGCCCAGCCATCCGCGCCCTGCAGCCGCGCGCCCTTCGCGGATAAGGCGCAATTCCGGCAAGCCGTCCTCGATCCGCACCACGCCCCCGCGCGTTGCCGTGATCAGCGGCGCAAGCTTTTCCGACGTTGCGATAGTCTCCTCGAATTCGCGGGGCGCTTGCGGCCCCAATGCAATCACGCTCTCAAGATTATCCTGCGCTAACCGGTAAAGACCGATCTCCGGGGCGTCGAATTCGGCACGAAAAGCGCCGGGCGAGTCTTCGACCAACTGTAACGTCTGTGTCGATCCATCCGGCGCAGTGACTGTGACCTCCCCTTGGTCATCGCGCAAGCTGCGACGCAGCACCGTGACGCGCTGGCCCTCGGCGGTCGCGCTGAGGGTTTCTTCTTCCAGCTCGGGCTCGCCCATCATCCAATGGGCCAGACGACGCAGTAATTCCAGTTGCGGCCCACCGCCCTCGAAGCCGCGATCCCAAAGCCAGGTCTGATCCGAGGCCAGCAGCGCCAGCCGCCCCTCGCCAACACGGTCGAGGATCAGGAGCGGGCGCTCGTCCACGCCACTCATGACAGTCTGACCACTTTGCGGTTGCAATTCGATCTGCCGGAACCAGCGTCCCCAGCCGGGCCCATCGTCGCCCGCAGGTGCCAGAGCTTCCAGCCCGGACGTGACCGGATGACGCTGGCCCAATTCCGTGACACGCGGCAGAAAGCCCTCTTCCAACACGCGCGCGGTCGGCATCGCGGGGAAAACATCGCCCAGCGGCGAGCGCCAGATGCTTTCGGCCCCGGCCAATTCCGGCCCCCCGACCACCAGAAGCGCCCCGCCATCTTCGACATAGCGCGCAATATTGGCAAAATAGCTGTTGGGCAGGATCCCGCGCCGCCGGTAGCGGTCAAAGATGATCAGGTCGAACTCGTCGATTTTCTCAATGAACAATTCGCGCGTCGGGAAGGCAATCAGCGACAATTCGCTTACCGGCACCCCATCATGGCGATCCGGTGGCCGCAGAATGGTGAAATGCACCAGATCCACTGCCGGATCCGATTTCAGCAGGTTGCGCCATGTTCGCTGCCCGGCATTGGGTTCGCCTGACACAAGCAGCACGCTCAGCCGGTCACGCACCACGTTGATCTGCACGATTGCGGAATTATTGCGCGTGGTCAGTTCGCCCTCGGCTTCTTCAAGCTCAAATTGCAAGACATTCATACCGCCTTGATCGAGCGTGACCGTGATTTCCATATCCTCGCCGACCGGCACCATCGCCTGGCGCATCTCTTCGCCATTGATCGCGTAATTCAGCGTGGCGAAGCCGCCTCGACCCTCAGGCACAGCGCCCTGATCTTCGACCCTCAGTCCCAATGTGATCGGTTCGCCCAGGATCGCGAAAGCGGGCGCATTGCGCAGGATCAGGCGTCTGTCCCAATCCTGCGCAGTCCCGCTTTTCAATAGATGAAACGGAGCGGGCAGTGCCAACCCGATGGGGTTGTCATGCACCTGCCCATCACTGATCGCGAAAATCCCTGAAATCCGGTCACGCGGCAGGTCCGCCAGTGCTTCTGCGAGAGCTGTGTTCAGCTCTGTGCCAGCATTTCCCGCCCCATCGCCTAATCGGATCACGCGTGTTTCGGTCTGGTCGAGTTGCTCAAGCGCATCTTCGAGATGCGCCAAAGCGGCCCGGGTCTGTTCGCCACGGATATCGATCCTGTTCGAGGCCGTCTCATCGATGACCACGAGCGCGATATCACTCAATGCCTCGCGTTCTTCCGTCTGCAGCGAGGGGTTGGTGAGTGCCGCCAGAACAGTCAGCGCGGCCAGTGCCCGCAGCCACCAGCCTCGCAAGCCACGCCAGAGAGCAAGTCCCACCATGAGTGCCGCCAAGGCAGCCAGCGCCCAGATCAACGGCCATGCCAGCAGCGGCGCAAAAACGATATCCTGACCGCCCATCATTGGCCCAGCCTTTCCAGCAGGGCAGGGACATGCACCTGATCGGATTTGTAATTGCCGGTCAGGACATGCGTGATCAGATTGATCCCGAAACGAAAGGCGTTTTCGCGCTGTTCCTCGCCTGCAAAACCCATGCCCAGCCGCACCAAGGGGCGGCCTGTATCGTCCACGGCCCAGGCCGCTGCCCAGTCATGCCCACCAATGATGACAGGGGTCACGCCGTCATTGAGGTTGCGAAACGGCATGCCTTCGGCGCGTTCGGCATCAGGCGGCGCGGCTTCTACCCAGACGTCGCGACCATGATAGCGGCCCGGGAAATCCTGGATCAGGTAAAAGGTGCGCGTCAGAACATGGTCTTCCGGTATTGGTTCCAGGGGCGGCAGATCCAGGGGGCGGGCAATCGCCTGGAGCCGTCTGGCTTCGGGCGTGGTCCGGGTCAACCCTGCCAATTCAGCGTCACGGGTGTCGAACATGATCATCCCGCCGCCGCGCAGATAGCGGTTGAGTTTCGCATAGGCGGCATCGGACGGGATAGGCGTGTTCTCCGTGATCGGCCAATAGAGGAAGGGAAAGAAGGTCAACTCGTCACGCTCGATATCAATCCCGATTGGTGCTGCGGGCTCGATCGAGGTGCGGGCATAAAGCGTGCGGCTCAGCCCCAGAAGCCCTGCCCGCGCCACCTCGTCGACCCGCGCATCGCCCGTCAGCACATGCCCAAACGCCATTTCCGAAGTCGCCTGCAGCGCCAGCCTGTCATCGGCCTGCGCGGCGGGCGTGGTCAGCAAAAGCGCCATAACAAGCACGGCCATACCACCTGAAGCGGCGCGCAATCTGCCCGATATCCAAAGAGCCGCAAGAATATCTATCAGCAACAATGCCAGTCCCATGCTCAGAAACATCCCCGCAAGATTGCGCTCCTGCGCAACAGTGTCGCGCTCTACAATGATCCCTGTGGGCCATGTGGCGTTGCGCAAGACCATATCCGCCGTTCCGATATTGAGCGCCAGCGTGCCAGCCGCGCTGCGATATGTGCCAGGGCGCAGATCGGCGTCGAATTGACCTTGCGCCAGCCGTTCCCCGGGGATGGCGGGCTGCGCGCTGGCGTCTTGCACTTCTCCGAAACCGTCGAGCACGCGCTCGGGCTGCCAACTGGTGCCTTCCATGCCCTCGGCAGTTGGCGCCGCAGGCCGGGTCGAGACCGCGAGCCGTTCGAGCATCTGCACAAAGAGGACTGAGAGCGGCAAGTTGGACCATTCGGCATTGGCTGTGGTGTGGATCAGAACCACCTGACCGTCGCCGGAGAATCTGCGCGTGACCAGTGGAGTGCCATCCGCAAGCGATGCGATGGTGCGTTCGGACAGGCCCGGGTCAGGCTGCGCCAACACCTGCGCAGAGATCGTGACATCCTGCGGGATGGGCAGGCCTGCAAAGGGCGAGTCTGCGCTGAAAGCGCGCAATTCGCGCGGGGCCCCCCAACTCATCGCGCCGCCCACAGTGCGCCCGCCGATGCGCAGGCGCACAGGCAATAGCGGATCTTCCTCAGAGCGTGCGATGTCACTGGCAGCAAGTCGTGGCCCGGCGAAGCGCAGCAAAAGCCCGCCATTATTGACGAAATCGAGGAGCTGCGCGCTTTCCAGTTCGCCGAGCTGCGCAATATCGACAAGGATCAAAACATCCGGTGCAGTCAGCAGCAAATCATCCACTGACGCGCTTTCAATCAGCTCTGCTACAGGCTCCAGCGCCTGGCGTAGATAAAAGAAAGGCGAAAGCAGATCGAGCCCTTCGCGCCCTTCGCGTCCGGTCAGCAGCGCCACTTTGCGCCGTTGCAGTGCATCATCGCTGAGCGCGACAGCGCCGGCGCTGCGTTCGCCGGCAATCTGAAACCGGGTAATTCGATTGCGCAATTCGGGCTGCAGGGTCAGCTCCGTGCTGGCTTGCGCGGCGCCTTCGCTGAAATTCATCTCGGCGCGCGCCAGCATCCGTTCGATGCCAGCAGGGTCGCGTCCGGTCGCCGTCACCTCGATGGTCTGGGCGGGCAATCCTTCAGGGCGATGGGCGGTCAGGATGATCACGCCTTCGCGCAGAACAGGCGGGGCGAGGGCCAGCACAGGGCGCGAAGTCTCGAAAACGGTCACTGCGCCGCGTGCCTGCAAGGCGCCGCGCAGCCCTTCGCGATACGCATGCATGAGCCCGTCGCTGATCCAATAGGTATCAAAACTCTGCGGAAGCGCGTCCAGCCAACGTTCCAGCTGGGTGGGATCTGCGGTGAAGGGAGCAGGTGTCAGGCCGGGGACACGCTCGCTCCAGTAGTCAGCGGCACGAAACGGGGTTTCATCCGCAGGCAAATCGGTGAGCGGGACAACCGCCACAGGACGCCCTGCGCGTTGAGCTTCGGCCAGCAGATCATTCACGCGGTCTGTACGCCGTGCCCAGTCGCGCGCGCTCGCCCAGCTGGCATCGAGCACGATCAGCAAAGGGCCATCTCCATCACGGGCCGCTTGCGGATTAAGCACTGGTCCGGCGAAGCTGAAGATCAACGCCGCGACGGCCAGCGCGCGCAGCAGGAGCAACCAGAGCGGGGTCTTGTCCGTCTCGGTGGTTTCATCTTTCAGTCCGATCAGCAGCGCTACGCCCGGAAAGCGGCGGACCACCGGTGCAGGCGGCACAGCGCGCAGAAGCCACCACAAGAGTGGCAGCGCGACCAGCGCGGTCAGGACGAGCGGGGCGGCAAAACCCAAGGGACCGATTGCAAACATCAGCGCCCCCGGCCAGCGTCGAGCTGTTGCCAGAGCCACATCAGGGCCGCGCTCGCTGGTTGATCTGTGTGATGCGTCAGGAGTTGCCAGCCTGTTGTGCGTGCCAATCCGGCCAGCATGTCCTTGCGCTCGGCCAGTCGAGCGCGGTAGCGCGCCTGCAAGTCATTGGCGCGCAGGGTTTCGTGGCGCAGCGCGCCGGTCATGGATTCGAAGATCGAGCGCCCTTGATAGGGAAATTCTTCCTCCACCGGGTCAAGAACCTGCACCATGGCCCCTCGGATCCCACGATCCGCCGCGCGCGCGACGCAGAGTTCCAACTGACCGGGATCGCCCAGAAAATCCGACAGAAACACCACCTGCGAATGGGTCGGCAGAAGCGCGTCCGGCGGCGTGCCGTAATCTTCGCGGGGTTCTGCGCGCACAAGGTGAAGCGCGAGCGGATCAAGCTGCGCGCGTCCGGCTCGCGCGGGAAGGTCAGGCATCAGTCCGACCCGCTCGCCGCCCTTGATCAGCACAACTGCCAGCGCGAGCCCCAGAAGCCGCGCACGGTCCGCTTTGGGTGCACGCACCTTGTCGCCAGTAAACTGCATCGCCTGCGATTGATCGACCCAGAGCGTGACGGCTTGTGCCGCCTGCCATTCGGTCTCGCGCACGAAATGCACATCCGCGCGCCCCGAGCGCCGCCAGTCGATCCGAGCACCCCAATCGCCGGAGGTCGCCTGACGATATTGCCAGAATTCATCGCCATATCCGGCCCGTTTGCGCCCATGTGCACCAGGCAGAACCGAGGCCGCAAGCTGATCAGCCTGGGCAAGAAGCGCAGGAAGCGGCGTGGCCAGCCCCTCTGCCTGGGCGCGCAGCGTCGTCGAAAGGGTCAAGCTGCCACCTCGATCCGGGTGGCGGTTTCGGTCACACGGTCAATGACGGCACCAAGATTTTCGCCGCGCGCCCGGGCTGCAAACCCAAGCGCCATGCGGTGCAGCAGAACCGGCCGCGCCATGGCCGCCACATCTTCGACCGAAGGCACCAGCCGCCCGTCGAGCAGCGCGCGCGCCCGGACTGTCAACATCAGCGCTTGCGCGGCGCGAGGGCCCGGCCCCCAGCTGACCGTGTCTTTCACGGCGGGATGGGCGTCAGCTTCATTCGGGCGGCAGGCGCGCACCAGATCAAGGATGGCATCCACGACACCCTCGCCCACTGGCATGCGCCGCAACAGGCGTTGTGCCGTGAGCAGGTCGCTCGCGCTGAATACCTCATGCGCTTCGCCTTCGCCTTCGCCCGTCGTCGCCAGCAGGATATCGCGTTCAGTGGCGCGATCGGGATATTCCACATCGATCTGGACAAGGAACCGGTCCAGCTGCGCTTCGGGCAAGGGATAGGTGCCTTCCTGTTCAATCGGGTTTTGGGTGGCGAGCACATGAAAGGGGCGCTCCAGCGCATGATGGGCGCCCGCGACAGTGACTTCACCTTCCTGCATGGCCTGCAAGAGCGCGGCCTGCGTGCGCGGGCTGGCGCGGTTGATCTCATCGGCCATCAGCAGCTGACAGAAAATAGGCCCTTCGATGAAACGGAAGGCGCGTTTGCCATCCTCAGCGACATCCAGAACCTCTGACCCCAGAATATCGGCGGGCATCAGATCGGGCGTGAACTGGATCCGACTGCCCCGCAGTCCCATCACGGTCGAAAGCGTATCCACCAACCGAGTCTTGCCCAGACCGGGCAGGCCGATCAGCAATCCATGTCCACCGCATAGCATCGCCGTTAACGTCAGGTCCACAACCCGCTTCTGCCCGATGAACCGGCGATTGATGCTGTTACGCGCCTCGGCCAGCTTGTCGCCCAGCGCCTCGATTTCCGAGACCAATTCAGCCTGTGTCGTCATATCTGCGGTCCTTGTCCTGTGCGTGACGATGGACAATGCTGCCCTATCTTTACTGTCTGACATATTACATGGTGGGCCAATGGCAAAAAGCTCAAGCGAACAAAATACCGTGACACCAAAAGCCGACACGCTAGCAGATGCGGCGCGCGCAGCGTCGCGGGGCAAGGGACTGCCGCCGGTGCATTTGTGGGATCCGCCTTTTTGCGGTGATCTGGATATGCGGATCGCGCGGGATGGGACATGGTTTTATGAAGGAACGCCAATCGGACGCCCGGCGCTAGTGCGGCTGTTTTCGACGATCCTGAAGCGCGAGGATGGACGCTATTTCCTGGTCACGCCGGTCGAGAAAGTCGGGATCACCGTCGATGACGCGCCATTTGTCGCGGTTGATTTCCGCGCGGAAGGGCAGGGGCGGGATCAACGGCTGACCTTTGTGACCAATCTGGGCGACGAAACTGTCGCCGGGCCAGACGCGCCCCTCCGCGTCACCCGCGACCCGCAAACAGGCGAGCCTGCGCCCTACGTCATGGTCCGCGCCGGACTGGAGGCGCTGATTGACCGCAAAAGCTTTTATCGTTTGGTCGAGCTGGGCGTGACAGAGCCGCATGAGGGCCGCGACTGGTTTGGCCTTTGGTCGTCAGGCAGGTTCTTTCCGGTGATACCTGCCAGCGAAATGCCTGACTGAAACTGCACAGTTCGGGCATCCGTCACAGAGATCTGGTTGTGCGGTGGAACGGAAACAGCAGGCGCACGTTGACTGTCGACAAGTCACTCAACCAGAAAAGGAAACGACATGGATTTCGCTTCGATCGTCCCCGTCCTGTTCATGTTTACCTTGCTCTTCGTGATCGTGTTTGCGCTGATCAACAAAAAAGCGGTTCAAGCCCGCGCTGCTGATCCTAATGTGCCCAAATCGGCGCTGGCCAAGGATGGTCCGCAAGGCGGTGTTGCATTTCTCAAAGGGCACCAGGAGCCCAGAGAGCTCGTCACCGCCAAGCGCTGACAGTCTTTCTTCAAACGGGAAAGGGGGCCGAGGCCCCCTTTCCTGATCTGCGATCTGCGCCAATCAGTTCCGCGACTTGTCGACCATCTTGCCCGCCGAGATCCACGGCATCATCTCGCGCAGCTTTGCGCCGACCTGTTCGATCTGATGCTCGTCATTGATGCGGCGTGTCGCTTTGAAGAAGGGTTGGCCGACCGCGTTTTCCTGCATGAAATCACGCACGAATTTGCCGGTCTGGATGTCGCTCAGAACCTCTTTCATGCGCGCCTTGGTTTCGGCATAGGGCAGGATGCGTGGGCCAGAGACATATTCACCATATTCCGCAGTGTTTGAGATCGAGTAATTCATGTTGGCGATGCCGCCTTCATAGATTAGGTCGACGATCAGTTTGACCTCGTGCAGGCACTCGAAATAGGCCATTTCAGGCTCATAACCTGCTTCAACAAGCGTCTCGAACCCCATGCGAATCAGCTCAACCAAGCCACCACAGAGCACGGCCTGTTCACCAAAGAGGTCGGTTTCGCATTCCTGACGGAAATTCGTCTCGATGATGCCCGAGCGCCCGCCGCCAATGGCAGAGCAATAGGACAGCCCGATTTCCATGGCCTTGCCGGTTGCATCCTGATGCACGGCCACCAGACACGGCACGCCGCCGCCTTTGGTGTATTCGCTGCGCACGGTGTGGCCGGGGCCTTTGGGCGCCATCATGATAACATCGACACCGGGCTTGGGTTCGATCAGGCCGAAATGCACGTTCAGACCATGGGCAAAGGCAATGGCTGCCCCTTCGCGCAGATTGTCATGGACATATTTCTTGTATGTCTCAGCCTGCAATTCGTCGGGCATGGTGAACATGATCACGTCGCACCAAGCCGCCGCTTCCGCGATCCCCATGACCTGCAGCCCTTCGGCTTCGCATTTCTTGGCGCTGCCCGAGCCTTCGCGGAGCGCGATGACGATGTTCTTCGCGCCCGAATCGCGCAGGTTGAGCGCATGGGCATGACCCTGGCTGCCATAGCCCAGGATCGCCACTTTCTTGTCCTTGATCAGGTTCACATCGCAATCGCGATCATAATAGACGCGCATCTGCCGTCCTCCTTGCTGCTTTGTTTCCGGAACGCAGTATAGGCAAACCATCTGATTTAAGATTTCTTTTTCCTCTGATTATGGCATATACCTGCAATAAACATTCGTTCTTATAAAAATATGGAGAAAAATCATTCGTATTGACGACAGTGATCGCAGGCTGCTCCGTCAGCTTATCGCTACACCCGAGGCCAGCACGGCGGAGCTTGCAGCTCGCGCCCATGTGACCGAGGCGACGTGCTGGCGCAGGCTGGAGCGGCTGCGCAGCGCCGGCATCCTGCGTGGCCAGCGCGCTGTGATCAACTGGCGCGCGCTCGGCTATGAGGTAGAAGTCAGCCTGCGTATTACGCTGGACAAGACCACCCCGCGCGCCTTTGAAGAATTCACCTCCGCGGCCCGCCTTGTGCCCGAGGTTCTGGAAATCCAGAGTTTTCTGGGTCGTGTCGATATGCGTCTGAATGTCATCGCGCGCGATATGGCCCATTACCGTGAACTGTATCGCGACAGAATTCTGGCCTTGCCCCATATCTCCGATCTCGAAGCACTGATGCACCTCTCCGACATCAAATCCGAAGGGAGCCTTCCATTGTGATCATTCTGGTATCCCAAATATCCAAGATGACACTGCGCCTATGATCACGCTCGATGATCTGGACCGTGAAATTTTGCGCGCTCTGAGCGAAGATGCCACGCAGAGTGCCGGCGCGCTGGGTCGAAAGCTCGGGCTGAGCCAGCCTGCAGCATGGCGGCGCGTAAAGCGGCTTCGCGAAGCTGGGGTGATCGCGCGCCAGCGCGTCGATCTCGACCTGGAGGCATTGGGCTTCGGGGTTACAGTCTTTCTCGGGATCAGCCTCGCAGCCAAGGGCCGCGTCGCGCTGGCGGATTTTGAACGTGCCGTTGTGGCCATCCCCGAAGTCCAGAGCGTGCAGCATGTGCTCGGGCTCTATGACTACCGGCTGCGGGTGGTGGCGCGTGATCTGGCCGATTTCGAACGTGTGTTGCGCCGCCGGATCATGACCTTGCCGGGGGTCGGCGCGGTCGATGCCAATGTCCTGCTCAGCGAGGAACGCCTGTCCGGGCCACTCTAGCACAGCGATAGTGGCAAGCTGTGATGCACCTGATTTTCGATGCCCGCAATCAACCAGACAGTGCATTCCAGACCCGATGCTAGGGCGTATCATCTCCGTGTTGATGAGTGAACTCATGATTGGTGTGCCTTCGGGTCAGCCTGATTGGGCGGCGTTTGATGCGTGTCCAGCAGCATATCTTGCGACAGTCGAGGATCCATGCTCGGCAGAGGGGCGGTGGCAATATTTCAAAACAGCATTGCCAGTCGGATATGGAACCGACGCATCGTCGGCAGGCCCTTGCCCTTTCGCCAGATCGCGTTCTCAGAGATTGACGCCCTCCGCAGCTTTGGGCAAAAGACGTGCCATGCTGATTTACAAGATTTTCCGCCGCGCTGAATGGGACGATCTGGTGGCCAGAGGCGAGACCCTTGGCGCACCCGTCGATATCTCTGATGGCTATATCCATTTCTCGACTGCGCAGCAGGTGATGGAAACGGCTGCGCGGCATTTCACGCAGGAAAGTAATCTGGTCATTGTGGCGGTTCGTGCTGATGATCTTGGCCCGGAGCTGAAATGGGAGCCATCGCGCGGGGGCGCGCTGTTTCCGCATCTTTACCGTCCCTTGCGCCTCTCGGATGTGACCTGGGACAAGGCATTGCCGCTCGGTGCCAGCGGCCATATTTTTCCCGAGGGGCTGATATGAACATACTCGAACGGACCGGGCTTGCGTTTTTGCGTCGCCTAGATCCTGAAAGAGCGCATGGCGTGGCACTCACGGCGCTGCGTTCAGGTGTGGTGCCGATGCCTGCCCCAGTCCTATCGCCGCGCCTGAAGGTCAGGCTGGCGGGACTGGATATTCCAAATCCCGTGGGACTGGCTGCGGGGTTTGACAAGAATGCGGCAGCCTTGCGCGGGCTCTCCCGCGTTGGATTTGGTTTCGTCGAAGTCGGCGCCGCCACACCCTACGCGCAGCCGGGCAATCGCCGCCCGCGCTTGTTCCGCCTGCAAAAAGATCGCGGCGTGATCAATCGCTTCGGCTTCAATAATGACGGCGCGGCTGCGATTGCCGCGCGACTGGCCAAGCGCCCCGAAGGCATGATCCTTGGTCTTAATCTGGGGGCGAACAAGGACAGTGCGGATCGCGCGCAGGATTTCGCTTCCGTGCTTGCCACCTGCGGCGCGCATATCGACTTCGCGACGATCAACGTGTCGTCGCCGAACACCGAATCCTTGCGAGACCTGCAAGGCGCTGCCGCTCTTGGAGCCTTGCTCGAAGGTGTGATGCATGCGCGGTCGGCGCTCGAACGCCCGATCCCCGTCTTTCTCAAAATCGCCCCGGACCTCGCAGAGCGTGATCTTGCCGAACTGGCAGAGGTCGCCTCCGAAGGCGGTGTGGATGCCATCATTGCTACAAATACCACACTCGCGCGTGACGGGTTGAAAAGCAGGCATGCTCATGAAAAGGGCGGGCTCTCCGGCGCACCGCTCTTCGAGCCTTCGACACGCATTCTTGCGCGGTTGTCACAGCTCACGGCAGGCAGGATGCCGCTGATTGGCGTGGGCGGAATTTCCACAGCCGAACACGCCTATGCGAAGATTCGTGCCGGGGCGACAGTGGTGCAGCTCTATACTGCGCTCAGCTATCAAGGGCTTTCGCTCGTCTCCGAGATCAATCGCGGCCTGCTCGCTCTGCTCGACCGCGACGGGTTCACGACATTGTCAGATGCTGTCGGCACCGGACGCGACGAATGGCTCTGATCTTTCATCCTTGTTCATATATCCCGGGGTGAATGCGGCCTCTGGCCGCAGAGGGGCAGCGCCCCTAGACCCCCTTTGCGACGCGGGCTTCCAGATGCGGATAAAGCAGCCCGAGCAAGACACCGCGCAGCAGATTTAGCACGATGAGCGCCCCCCAAAGCGCCATATTCCCCCAGACCGGCACGAACACCAACAGGATCAATGCGTAAACCGCAACTGCCAGCGCGACTGTATTGCGCATCTCGCGCGTGCCGGTTGCGCCGATGAAGATCCCGTCAAGCATATAGGCCCCGACGCCCAGCACCGAGAGTGCGACGACGAAGGGCAGGAAGTCGCGCGCGGCCGCGCGCACCTCTGGCGATGTGGTCATCAGATCAATTGCCCATGGCCCGCCCCCCCAGAATCCCATGGCCATCACCCCTGATGCGATCAGCGCCATGCGGCTTGCGCGCAGGCTTGCGCGGCGCATCATCGCCACCCTGCGCGCGCCTGCGGCTTGCCCGACCAGTGCTTCGGCGGCAAAGGCGAAGCCATCCAGCGCATATGCGGTGATCATCAGGAATTGCCAGAGCACCTGATTGGCCGCGAGTTGCACATCGCCAAACCCCGCCGAGACGAAAAGAAATCCCGTCATCGCGCCCTGCAACAGGACTGTGCGCAACATGATGTCGGAATTCACGACCCACATGCGCGTGAGGCGTACGCGGTCGAAGACCCGCGCCCAGTTGCGCCACTGCGCCCCCGAAAACGCTGCACGGCAGAGCCACAGCCCCAGTGCCAGCGCGCTCAGTTCTGCGATCAGGGTCGCAATCGCCACGCCCTGCACGCCCCAGCCGAGGCCCAGCACGAACCACAGATCGAGCGCAATGTTCAGCCCGTTCATCCAGAGCTGCAAGACCAGCACCGCGCGCGTGCGCTCGGTCGCGATCAGCCAGCCATTGACCGCGTAAAGCGCAATCGTTGCGGGCGCGCCCCAGATGCGGATGGCGAGGTAGTCGCGGGTGAGCGCCTCGACCTCGACGCTGGCAGGCGCGATTCGAAACGCGCCCCAGATGATCAGGGCCTGGCCTGCGACCATCACCGCACCCGCAGCAAGCCCGATCATCACGCCGCGTGTCAGGATCGCGCCGCTTTCGGCCAGATCGCCCGCGCCGGTCGCCTGCGCGACGAGCCCCGTCGTGCCCATGCGCAGAAATCCGAAAATCCAGTAGATCGAGGCAAGAATGATTGCGCCAAGCCCCACGGCCCCAATCGGGGCGGCGTCACCCATCTGCCCGACCACGCCTGTATCGACCGCGCCCAGAAGCGGCACCGAGAGATTGGCCAGCACGATGGGAACGGCGATCTTCAGGATCCGCCGGTCGCTGAGATCCGTGTCAGCCATCCGCGCGTTGCGGCATCAGGAAATGACCTGTGGCCTGTGCAAACAGTCGCGCGCGGTTGTCCTGCCAGGCCTCGACATGGACGCTGGCATAGCGTCGGCCCGAGCGGTTGACGCGGGCGCGGGCATAGGCGTCGCGCGGTAGTCCAGTGCGCAGGTAATCGACGGTGAAATCTATGGTCTTGGGCAAGCGCGGCAGGTCTTGCGCCATGCTTTCCGGCGTCAGGCGTCCAGCTTCCAGATCGCCCCAGAGCAT
>SKIM01000067.1 GCA_007116445.1 Natronohydrobacter sp. | reverse complement strand
CGGGGGGGCGCAATTGTGGCGCCATCGGGTCAAGTCCGATGGCGACGGGGCAGCGCCCCCCGGCTTTTGTGGCGCCATCGGGTCAAGTCCGATGGCGGCGGGGCAGCGCCCCCCGGCTTTCTTTCTGCGCAAGCGCGGGATAAACAGAAATCTCGGGTTACTTCAGACAGGGCATCAGCGTGAGTCGGATTGACAGATATCTTCTGGCGCAATTGCTGACCGTCTTTGCGTTCTTCTCGCTGGTGCTGGTCTCGGTCTATTGGGTCAATCGCGCGGCCCGGCTCTTTGATGCGCTGATCGGGGACGGGCAGAGCTTCTGGGTGTTTCTCGAACTCTCGGCGCTGACCCTGCCCAATGTGATCCGCATCGTGCTGCCGCTTTCGGCTTTCGCTGCCGCCGTTTATGTCGCGATCCGGTTGACGCGCGACAATGAAATGGTGGTGCTGCAGGGGATCGGCGTGTCCTATCTGCGCCTGTTGCGGCCTGTCGCAGTCTTCGGCCTGCTGGTCGCGCTGATGCTGGCGGTGCTGATGCATGTGCTGATGCCGCTGTCGCGTGCGCAGTTGGCCGAGCGGCAGGTCGAGATCGCGGAAAACATCACCGCGCGGTTCCTGCGCGCGGGCGAGTTTCTGGAACCGGCCGACGGGATCGTGGTGTTTCTGCGCGATGTGACGCAAGAGGGCCAGTTGATCGATGTCTTTCTGTCCGACACGCGCCAGCCCGGCACGCGGATCGAATATAACGCGGCCTCGGCTCTGCTGGCGCCGGGGCCGCAGGGGCCTGTGCTGATCATGCTCGAAGGCGTGGCGCTGATCTATTCCGAGGCCACGGGGCGGCTGACCACGGTCAGTTTCGATGAGCTGAGCTATGACATGGGCGGGCTGATCGGGCCCGCCGGGCGGCGCGCGGATGTGCGCGAATTGCCCACACGCGCGTTGCTTGCAGGCGATGAAGACAGTTTCGCCGCCATGGGGATGACGCTGGCCGAAGCGCGTTTCGAGCTGATGTCGCGCCATGCGCAGCCGCTTCTGGCGCTGGTGACCGCACTGATCGGCTTTGCTGCCGTGTATCTGGGCCAATTCAGCCGCTTGGGCGCCTGGCGGCAGGTGCTGGGGGCGATCGTCGCGCTGGCGGTGATCCAGCTGGTCGGCAACGCGACTGCAGGCGTGGCGCTGCGCGATGCTGCGCGCGCGGGGCTGGCTTTCGTGCCGGTGGGGCTGGGGCTCGCGGTGATGGCGGTGATGGTCGGCTGGGCCAGCCGGCGGCGCGGGGTGCGGGGATGATCCTTGCGCGCTATCTGACCCGGCGGCTGGCGGTCACTTTCGCCATGGTGAGCGGCATTTTCCTGAGCATGCTGTTGCTGCTCGACATGGTCGAGCAGATGCGCAGGCTGGCCACCCAATCGCCGGGCTTTGGGCAGATCCTGCGCCTGTCATTGCTCAATCTGCCCGAGAGTTTTTACGAGATCGCACCGCTGATCCTGATGCTGTCGGGGATGTGGGTGGGGCTGGCCTGGTCGCGGTCGTCGGAATTCGTGGTGATCCGCGCCACGGGCCGGTCGCTGCCGCGGCTGGTGGTCTGGCCTGTGCTGGTGGTGATGGTCGCAAGTGCGGGCTTTGTGGCGGTGATGAACCCGGTGGTGGCGACGGCCTCGCAGGAATATGCGCGGCTGCAGGCAGAGTTGCGCGGGCGCACGATCAGCACAGCGGCGCTGATCGAGGACGGGCTTTGGCTGCGTCAGGCGGATGCGACGGGCCAGACCGTGATCACGGCCCGGAATGCGGAAGCCACCGGCACGATCCTGCATGACGTGACCTTTCTGGTGTTTCATGAAAACGCGGGTCTGACTGCGCGCCTGCGCGCCGAGCGGGCGCAGTTGCACTCGGGTCAGTGGCAGCTCAGCACGGTCACGCTCTGGTCGCTCTCCGAGCTCAATCCCGAAGCGGCGGCGCAGCGTTTCGACGCGCTGGCCCTGCCCACGGATCTGACGCCCGAGCAGATCCGCGACAGTTTCGCCCGCGTCCGCGCGATTCCGCTGGCGCAACTGCCGGGCTTCATCGCCGCGCTGGAACGTGCGGGCTTTGCGGCGCTCGAACATCGGATGCGGCTGCAGATGGAGCTGGCGCTGCCGATCCTTTTGGCGGGGATGATGCTGCTGGCGCTGGCGCTGAGCATCCATCACATGCGCGCAGGCGGGGCGGGCTTGCGGGCGCTGGCGACGATTCTGGCTGGATTCACCTTGTTCTTTCTGCGTAACTTCGCGCAGGTTCTGGGGGAAACTGGACAGATTCCCGTGCTCCTGGCAGCATGGGGATTGCCTGTTGCAACAATGTTATTGGCCATTGGTTTGATGCTGAATCTGGAGGAAGGGTGACGCGGCGCCGGCGCGCTTGCGCCCTGCGGGCCTGGCTTCGGCCGGCGCTTGGGCTGGGGCTTGCGGTTCTGCTGGCGGCGCTGCCACTGGCGCGCGCGCAGGCGCAGGATATGGCGACGCTGCTGGCCGACCGGCTGTTCATCGACAGTGCCAGCCGCCTGATTGCCGAAGGCAATGTCGAGGCGCTGTTTGGCACGACGCGGTTGCAGGCGCGCCGGGTGAGCTATGACCGGACCACCGACCAGCTGGTGATCGAGGGGCCGCTGGTGATCAGTGACGGCCCGGAGGTGGTGATCCTGGCCGATCAGGCCGAGCTGTCGGACGGGTTGCAGCGCGGGCTGATCCGTTCGGCGCGGGTGGTGTTTGACCAGCAATTGCAGATCGCGGCGGCGCGGGTCGAACGACTGGACGAGCGCTTCACCGAGATGACCTCGGTCGTGGCGTCAAGCTGCGAGATCTGCGCCGCGCGCCCGACACCGCTTTGGGAAATCCGGGCGCGCCGGGTGGTGCATGACGAGGAAAACCTGCAGGTTCATTTCGAGAATGCGCAGCTGCGCCTGTTCGGGCTGCCCGTGCTTTATGTGCCGCGCCTGCGGGTGCCGGATCCGCGCCTGACCCGCGCGACGGGCTTTCTGGCGCCGCGGTTCAGCTTCGATACGGGCCATGGGTTGGGCCTGCGCGCGCCCTATTTCATCGTGCTGGGCACGGATCGCGATCTGCTGCTCACGCCCTTTGTGGCCACGCGCGGGACGCGGGCGCTGGAATTGCGCTATCGGCAGGCCTTTGCGACCGGGCGGCTGGAGCTGGGCGGGCTGGTGGCGCGCGACGCGATCCGCCCCGACCGCAATCGCGGCTTCGCGCAGGCCAGTGGCGATTTCGCGCTGGGACGCGGCACGCAGCTGCGCTTCAATCTGATCGCGCCGTCCGATCGCGGGGTGCTGGAGGATTACGGGCGCGGTGAGCCGCGGCTGACATCGGACATCACGCTGGAACGCATCACGCGCGACACCCGCGCGCGCGCGCAACTGCTGCAGTTCCGCTCGCTGCGGCTGCGCGACAGCAATGCCGAGCTTCCCAATCAGGTCGGGCAGGCCGTCATCGAGCATCGCCGCGATGTGCCGGGGCTGGGCGGGGTCGCAGGGCTGCGGCTGGAAGCGCATGTGCATCGGCGCAGCAGGGCGTTTTTCGGGGAGCCCGAGCCGCTGCCGGGCTTTGGGGCCGGGCCGCGCCCGCGTCAGACCGGGCGCGTGAGCCTCGATCTGGACTGGCGGCGCGATGCGATCCTGCCCGGTGGGGTGCTGGGCGCGGGGGCGCTGCATCTGGGGCTGGATCACATCCGGCTGTCGGATACGGGCGGGGTGTTTGACCGGGCCGTGACGCGGGTCACGCCCAATCTCATGGCCGAGCTGCGCTGGCCGCTGGTGCGGCGTCATGCGGATGGGGTCAGCCATGTGATCGAGCCTGTGGCGCAGGTGATCTGGGGCCGTGACCGTCGGCCTGACCTGCCCAATGAGGCCAGCCGGATGCCGGAGCTGGATGAGGGCAATCTGTTCAGTCTCGACCGCTTCGCCGGGCGCGATATCCGCGAGGCGGGATTGCGCGCCAATCTGGGGGTCAGCTGGACGCGGCATGACCCGGATGGCTGGTCGAGCACGCTGACGCTGGGCCGGGTCTGGCGCGGCGCCGATCTGGGGCAGTTTTCGGACGCGACCCCGCTGGCGGGGCGGCAATCGGATTGGCTGGTGGCGGTCAGTGTCGATATGGCCGACGGGCTGAGCCTGAGCAATCGCTCGCATTTCGACGACGGTCTGGCGCTGCAGCGCACGGCCTTCGAGCTGGACTGGACCGCGCCGGGCTATGCGATTTCGACCAGCTATATGCGGATCCTGCGCAATCCGTTTGAAGCGCGAACGGCGACGGCCTCGGAATGGAGTTTCGAGGGGTCGCGCGAGATCACCGAGCTGTGGACAGGCCAGATCGGCTGGCGCTATGACGTGACCCAACAGCAGCTTGCGCGCGCGCAGGTCGGGCTGAATTACCAGAATGACTGTCTGCGCGTCGAAATGGGCGTCGAGCGGCGCTTTGACGCGGCCAGCAGCACTGGCGGGCGCACGAGCTTCGGGCTGAATCTGGACCTGCTGGGCATCGGCGGCAATCCCTCGCGCGCGCGCCGGGCCTGTGCCGATCAGCCGTGACGGGTGCGGGCGGTGGGCTGCGTGCAGGCGGGGCGTTGCGTGCAGGCGGGGCAAAGCCTGCGCCCCCTGATGACAAGCGCGCTGGAAGCGTGTAAGTCCGGGGATGACGCCTGCAAAACGGGGCGGGACAAGAAAACGGACAGGTTTGATGCGCAATTTTCCAAGTTCTGTGGTCACGCGATATGCAGCCGTGATCGGGCTGGCTCTGATGGCCGGGGCAATGGGCCTGACAGCTTTGAGCGCGCAGACCCTGTTGTCGCCGGTGCGCAGGGTCAATGACCGGGTGATCACCGCCTATGATCTGGACCAGCGCATGCGCTTCATGGAAGCGCTGAATGCGGGCGGCGCGGATATGCGCGCCGAGGCATTGCAGCGGCTGACCGAAGAAGCCGTGCAGCGCGATTACGCCCAGCGGCGCAATCTGCGCGCCAATCGCGACGAGATTCGTGAAGGCATGGCGGAATTCGCCTCTCGTGCCGAGTTATCCGCCGATGAGCTGGTGTCAGCGCTGGGTGAAGTCGGCGTGGATCGCGCGACCTTCGAGGGCTTCGTCGAGGCGGGGCTGTTATGGCGCCGGTTGGTGGGACAGGAATTGCCCGCGCTGGTGGCGGTATCGGATGCGGATGTGGCGCGCGCGCGCGACACGGCTGCGATTCTGGGCCGTCAGCGGGTGCTTTTGTCCGAGATTTTTCTGCCCACAGACCCGCAATTCGCCGAACCTGTGGCCGAGATCATCGGCATGATCCGCGCCGCGCGCAGCATCGCGGAATTCTCCGAGATTGCGCGGGAATTCTCCTTGGCGGGGACGCGGGAGCAGGGCGGGCGGCTGCCCGATTGGGTGGCGCTGGAAAACCTGCCCGGGCCGATCGCGTCGCAGCTGCGTGACGCGCGCGCGGGGCAGATCATCGGCCCGCTGGAGCTGGGCGGCGCGATCGCGTTTTTCCAGCTGCGCGCCATCGAGAGCACGCGCGACATTCCCGCCGACCGGGTGCAGCTGAGCTACAGGCGTCTGCTGTTGCCCGGTGGGCGCAGCGAGGCCAATCTGGCGCTTGTGGCGCAGATGCGCGGACAGGTTGACAGTTGCGCGGGGCTGGGGCCGTTTGCGCGTGGGCTGCCAGAGGCCGCGCTTGTCGAGCGGGAGGCGCTGATGCGCGAGATTGCGCCCTCGGATGCGGTCGAGCTTGCCCGCCTTGATCGTGGCGAGATCTCGGCCAATACGACCGAAGGCGACAATCTGGTCGTGCTGATGCTTTGCGCGCGTGAGTTGCAATTTGACGAGCGGCCCTCGGACAACCGGATCCGCAACATGGTGTTCGAGCAGCGTCTGAGCGCGATGGCGGATCTGCGGTTGCAGGAACTGGTCGCTGATGCCGAGATCGTCGATTTCTGACCCTGATCCTGACCCTGACCCTGACCCTGACCATGGGCCGGGTGCAGGGTCTAGTCTTCCGCGTCCTGCGGGCTGGCATGCGCCCCGCGCTCGCGATAGGGGGTCGTGTCGTAATGCGCGCGGTAGCATTTCGAGAAATGCGAGGGTGAGGTGAAGCCGGTGGCCAGCGCCACGGCGATCACGCTCATATCGGTCTGCATCAGCAGGTTGCGCGCACGTTCCAGCCGCAATTCCATGTAATAGCGTTTCGGGCTGCGGTTCAGGTAGCGCCGGAACAGCCGTTCGAGCTGGCGCGTGGACATGGTGACCTGCTCGGCCAGATCGGCCGGGCTGATCGGGTCTTCGATATGGTTTTCCATCAGCGCGATGACCTGCGCCAGCTTGGGGTGGCGCACGCCGATGCGCGCCGGGATCGACAGGCGCTGGGTGTCGCGATTGGTGCGGATGGCGGAATAGATCAGCTGATCGGCAATCGCATGGGCAAGATCGGCACCCTCGTCATTGGTGATCAGCGTCAGCATCAGATCCAGCGGCGCGGTCCCGCCTGCCGAGGTCAGGCGCTTGCCATGGATCACGAAGACCGATTTCGTCAGTGCGACCTCGGGGAAATCCTCGATCAGCGCGTCATGATTTTCCCAGTGGATCGTGGCGCGGTGCCCGTCGAGCAGCCCGGCCTTGGCCAGGGTCCAGGCGCCCGTGCAGATGCCCGCAATCGGATTGCCGTAGCGTGCGCGTTTGCGCAGCCAGGACAGCACGCCGGGGGTGGTCGCGCGTTGCACATCGACCCCGCCACAGACCACGATCAACGCGTCATTGGGGATATCGCCCAAGCCCCCGCTGACACGGATTTCCGTGCCGTTGGAACAGGTCATCGGCCCCCCGCTTTCAGAGATCATCCGCCAGTCATAAAGCGCCTTGCCGGACATGCGATTGGCCAGTCTGAGCGGCTCAATCGCGCCTGCAAAGGCCATCAGCGTGAAGCGCTCAAGCATCAGGAAGACCACATGATGGCGTGCCCGCTGGTCTGGACGGGCAGCGGCGGACGAGTGGGTCAGGGTCATGGAAGGGCCGTGCGTGGAGTGAATTTGAGCGACAAAATCAAGTTTTGTCAGCGCAGGCAAGAGCAATCGTGTTTGCATGCGCCGCAGGCTCTTTGTATAGAAGGCCCCGGCGGCACTGCGACCGCTAACACCGCCCGACCCATGACCTGACAGACCCGGAGGCTTCCCATGACCCATGGCTGGACGAAATCGACCTGGCGCACGCGCCCGCGCATCCAGATGCCTGATTATCCGGATCTCGCAGCGCTCAATGCCGTGGAAACGCAGCTGTCCAACTACCCGCCGCTGGTCTTTGCAGGCGAAGTGCGTGCGCTCAAGCGCAAGCTGGGCGCCGCGGCCAGGGGCGAGGCCTTTCTGCTGCAGGGCGGCGATTGCGCCGAAAGCTTTTCGGCCTTCACGGCCGACAGCATCCGCGACACGTTCAAGGTGCTGTTGCAGATGGCGATCGTGCTGACTTATGGCGCGAAAGTGCCCGTGATCAAGGTCGGGCGCATGGCGGGCCAATTCGCCAAGCCGCGCTCGGCCCCGATGGAGAAGGTCGGCGAACGCGAATTGCCAAGCTACCGGGGCGACATCATCAACGGCTTCGATTTCACGCCCGAGGCCCGCATCCCCGATCCGGCGCGCATGTTGCAGGGCTACACTCAGGCGGCGGCCACGCTGAACCTGTTGCGCGCGTTTTCCAAGGGCGGCTTTGCCGATATGCACCGCGTCCATTCCTGGACGCTGGGCTTTGCCGAGGGCGAGAAGGCCGAGCGCTACCGGGAGATGACCGACCGCATCACCGACACGCTCGATTTCCTGACCGCAGCGGGTATCACCTCCGAGACAAATGAGGATCTGGCCACGGTCGATTTCTACACCAGCCATGAAGCGCTGCTTCTCGAATATGAAGAAGCGCTCGCGCGGATCGATTCGACCTCGGGCCTGCCCGTGGCTGGCTCGGGCCATCTCATCTGGATCGGGGATCGCACGCGGCAAGTGGACGGCGCGCATGTCGAATTCTGCCGTGGCGTGCAAAACCCGATCGGGCTGAAATGCGGCCCCTCGATTACAGCCGATGACCTCAAACGCCTGATGGCCGCGCTCAACCCTGAAAACGAGGCCGGACGCCTGACGCTGATTGCGCGTTTCGGGGCCGGGCAGGTGGGCGATCACCTGCCGCGCCTGATCCGCGCGGTCGAGGCCGAGGGCGCGAATGTGCTCTGGACCTGTGACCCGATGCATGGCAACACGATCAAGTCCTCCTCGGGCTACAAGACGCGGCCATTTGACCAGGTGCTGCGCGAAGTGCGCGAATTCTTCGCCATCCATAACGCCGAAGGCACCATCCCCGGTGGCGTGCATTTCGAAATGACCGGCGCGGATGTCACCGAATGCACCGGCGGTGTGCGCGCAGTCACGGATGAAGACCTGTCGCAACGCTACCACACGGCTTGCGATCCGCGCCTCAATGCCAGCCAGTCGCTGGAGCTTGCCTTCCTCGTCGCCGAAGAACTGGTCGGTCGCCGCCAGCAACTCGCCGCGACAGGCTGACCCGGTCGCATGGGCTTTCATCTTTGCCCAAATATCCACGGGGGATTTTCAAGGGGGTATGTATACCCCCTTGAAGCGGGTGGTTTGGAGGGCAGCCGCCCTCCAAGTCCCCCTCTCGTAACGCCCCGCCGATGCTAGAGATCCGCAACGCAACCGCGGCTGACGCGGGACAGATCGCCGCGATCTGGAACCCGATCATCCGCGACACAGTGATCACCTTCAACCCGGTCGCGCGCAGCGAGGGCGAGATCGCGCAGATGATCACCACCCGCCAGCGCGAGGGCCGCGCTTTCCTCATCGCCGAAGATGCGGGCCAACCGCTTGGCTTTGCAAGCTACGACCAGTTTCGCCCCGGTCTCGGCAATGCGCGCAGCATGGAGCATACGATCAACCTCGCCCCTGCGGCGCGCGGGCAGGGGGCCGGGCGCGCCTTGCTTCTGGCCATCGAGGAGCACGCCACCCGTGCGGGCCATCACCTGATGGTGGCGGCGATCACTGGCACCAATGACGGCTCGATCCGCTTTCACGAGCGCATGGGCTACCTCCATGTCGGCCGGATGCCACAGATTGGGTGGAAATTCGGGGCCTATCATGACCTTGTGCTGATGCAGAAATTCCTCTCTCCGGGCTGATTTGTCCTGCTGCAATTCCCCCCGCGCCCTGATAACTTACCTCAATGTCGATCTGGACCCGTATCTCCGACGCACTCAAAGCCCTGCGCGAGGGCGAACCGCTCAGTGCGGTGTTCGAGCGGTTGCGCAAGCCGCCTGAACGCACCGTGGCCTTCACCATCGCTGTGATCGCGCTTGGGGCGAAGCTCGCCAAGGCCGACGGGCAGGTCACGCGCGGCGAGGTTTCGGCCTTCCGCCGCGTCTTCTACATCGCCCCCGAAGATGAGCGCGACGCGGCGCGGGTGTTCAATCTGGCGCGGCAGGATGTGGCGGGGTTCGACCATTACGCGCGCAAGATCGCGGCGATGTTTGCGCCCGGCGATCCGGTGCTTGTTGATCTGATGGAGGGGCTGTTCGAGGTCGCGATGGCCGATAACGGCTTTCATCCGCAGGAAGAGGCCTTTCTGGCCGAGACAGCGCGGATCTTCGGCCTGTCGGAGCGCTGTTTCCGTTGCCTGCGTGCGCGCTTTGTGGGTGATGTGCCGCCTGATCCCTATGAGGTGCTGGAGGTCAGCGCCGATGCGCCGCTGGGCGAGATCCGGGACGCCTATCGCGCGGCCGTGCGCGAGACGCATCCCGACCGTCTGGCCGCGCGCGGGGTGCCGCCCGAAGCGGTGGCGATTGCCGAGCACCGGTTGCGCGATCTCAACTCCGCCTGGGAAGAAATCCGCGCCCGGCACGCGGCGTGACGGGGGCAAAAGATGCGCCGCCTCTGGTGTGCGGGGCCGTGCGGTCCTATATTCTGTCGCATGAGACGTTTTGCCCTGATCCCTGTGCTGGTCTTCTGTATCAGCTTTGCTGCGCCGCTGCGTGCAGAGCCCGACGCATCGCCGCCTGCCGAAGACGGTCTTGCGCAGCCGTTCTTTGATCTGATGGAGCGGATGCTGCGCGGCTTCATGACCGAGATCGAGCCGCAGCTGCGTGATCTGGAGCGTGGGCTGGACGCGCTGGAGCCGCAGGTGCAGAATTTCCTCGACCAGATGCGCGGGATGACCCAGTATCACCCGCCCGAAGTGCTGCCCAATGGCGATATCCTGCTGCGCCGCCGCGCCCCTGATGAGATCGCGCCGCCGCCCGACGATCAGGACGCTGGCAGCCCTTTCGAGCTGTGATCGGGGGCAGGGCCGCGTCTGACGCGGACCTTGGCCGCGGCGTTGATCTGATTGGCAAGCGCTGCGAATCGCTGTTCGGCCACTTCGGTGAACAGCGCCTGCATCTCGCGTTCCAGGATCAGTTCCAGCACGCCCTTTTTGGGATAGAGGCGCAATTCGCCCGCATTCTGTGGCCCATCCATCGAGAACATCGCGCCGAATCGCAGGGCGCGGCCCAGCATCTTGGCTTCGGCCAGATCCTTTTCCGGCAGCAGTGACGCGATTTCCTTGATGCGCGGGCGCATGCCGCTGGTTTTGTAGCGATACATCAGCGCGATGCCCAGATAAACGCGGCCCGGATGATCCAGCCCGCCCAGATTCGAGCGCGTGGTCGTGTCGAAGCAGGCATCCGCCCGGTAATCGGGATGGGCGCGCCAATTTACGTCATGGAGCAGGCAGGCCGCGCGGATCAGGCGCAACCGCTCCGCCGGGCGGCCCCGGAACAGCGGCAGCAGAAAGTCATAGAGTTTCTTGCCGAAACCGGGGATGCGGGCGCTGGAATGCTCCATGAAATGACAGGCTTCGATCAGCGGATCGCGGTGGCGCAGCCTGTCGGGCATCTGTTCATAGAGAATGCCCTCGCGGATGCCGTAGCTGGAGACATAGACCCGCTTGGGGCCAAAGACATGCACAAGCTGGCGCAGCACCTGACAGGCGAGCGGCACAAGGCTCATGCGTTCGCTGGAAATCCCGGTCAGCGCGCGCAGCCGGTCCATATCCTGATCGGCGATCCAGTCGATGGTCTTGCGGATGGATTTGGGCGTCAGTGCATATTCATGCAGAACCTTCAGCGGGTAATTGCGCCGCTCCATGTCCAGCCGGGCAATGGCGCGCCAGGAGCCGCCGACCAGATAGAGCGCGTCGTGATGGGTGCCGACATGATCGCTCAGCCCCTTGAGCACATCGCCCACATGGCGGCGCAGCCCTTTCTTGCCCCCGCCCACCTGTTGCAGGCGGAATGGTCCCAGCCCCGAGGTCACGGCTTCATGCACATGGCCCTTGCCGATCACCGCAAGTTCCATGCTGTTGCCGCCAATGTCGCAGACCAGCCCTTCGGCGTCGGGCCAGCCGGTCAGCACGCCCTGGGCCGACAGGCGGGCTTCTTCGGCGCCATCAATGACGCGCATGCGCAGGCCGGTTTCGGCTTCGACCTGCGCGCGGAAGTCCGGGCCGTCTTCGGCTTCGCGCATCGCGGCGGTGGCGACCATGGTCAGATTGCTCAGCGCCATGCCTTGCGCCAAAAGCGCGAAGCGTTTCAGCGTGGCCAGAGCGCGGATCCGGCCCTCGGGGTTCAGCCGTCCGGTATCGACCAGCCCGCGCCCCAGCCCGCAGAGCACTTTTTCGTTGAAGAAATAGGCCGGGCTGCGCGCAGCGCCGTCAAAGACCACAAGCCGCACCGAGTTTGACCCCACATCGATCACGCCGACATGGGACAGCGCGCGGGCTTCGGGATCGGAGAACAGGGGGCGGTCGAAAAGGCCGGTCACCTGCGGTGACGCGTCACCCGCAGATGCTGCGGGGGGATTGCCATCCATTGGGGCAGCTCCTGTCTGGCATTTCTCTGGCACGACGATAGCGCGGGTTGCCGGGGAAGGTCAATCACGCCCGCGTGATTGTCCTTGCGTCATCCTGGGCGCATCAGCTTGGGACTTCCGCCCCGGCGCGGCTTGCGGCATAAGGGCCGGACCGATTGCAACGCTCTGAGAGGTTTTCATGCACGATATCCGCGCCATTCGCGACAATCCCGCTGGTTTTGACGCGGCGCTTGCGCGCCGGGGGCTGGAGCCGCGCGCCGCGGACGTGCTGGCGATTGATGAGGCGCGTCGCAACGCGATCGTGCAATCCGAGACTGCGAAGGCCGCGCAGAATGCGGCCTCGAAAGAGGTGGGCGCGGCCAAGGCGCGCGGCGATGAGGCCGAATTTGCCCGCCTGCGCGCGCTTGTGGCCGAGAAGAAGGCGGAGATTGCGGCGCTTGAGGAAGACGCGCGGCAGGGCGATGCGCGGCTGGCGGAATTGCTCGCGACCTTGCCCAACACGCCGCTCGATGAGGTGCCGCAGGGCGCGGATGAGGCCGACAATGTCGAGCTGAAGCGCTGGGGCAGCCCGCGCGCGTTCGATTTCCAGCCCAGGGAGCATTTCGAGATCAAGGGCGTGGCGGCGGATATGGATTTCGCCACGGCGGCAAAACTCTCGGGGTCGCGCTTCGTGGTGTTGCGCGGCGCGGTCGCGCGGGTGCATCGGGCGCTGGCGCAGTTCATGCTCGATCTGCATGTCGAGGAACATGGCTTGCGCGAGGTCAACAGCCCGGTTCTGGTGCGCGATGCGGCGATGTATGGCACCGGGCAATTGCCGAAATTCGCCGAGGACAGCTATCAGACGACAAATGGCTGGTGGCTGATCCCGACATCCGAAGTGACGCTGACGAATTTCGCCGCTGGTGAGATTCTTGACGCGAGCGCGCTGCCCTTGCGGTTTTGCGCGCATACGCTGTGTTTTCGGTCGGAAGCGGGCAGTGCGGGCAAGGACACGACCGGCATGTTGCGCCAGCACCAGTTCGAGAAGGTCGAGATGGTCTCGATCACGGCACCCGAGGACAGTCTGGCGGAACATGCGCGCATGACGCGCTGCGCGGAAACTGTGCTGGAGCGGCTGGGTCTGCCGTATCGCACCATCGTGCTTTGCACGGGCGATATGGGATTCGGGGCGCAGAAAACCCATGATATCGAGGTCTGGGTGCCGGGGCAGGGGACGTATCGCGAGATCTCGTCCGTGTCGGTCTGCGGGGATTTTCAGGCGCGGCGCATGACTGCGCGCTTCCGGCCCGAGGGCGGGGGCAAGCCCGAATTTCTGCACACGCTCAATGGCTCGGGCGTGGCGGTGGGGCGCTGCCTGATCGCGGTGCTGGAAAATGGCCAGACCGCCGATGGCGGCGTCGATCTGCCCGAAGCGTTGCATCCCTATCTGCGCGGGCGTGGGCGCATCAGCCCCGAGGGCACGCTGGTCTGAGCTGCGACTGTGGCGGAATTGTCGCGAATGGCCGGCGGATTGTCAGCGCTTGCGCAACAATCCGGGCCATTTGCCGCAATTTTGCCGTTTTTGAGCGGCTTGCTGGAGGGATCTATCCTCTCGGAGCCCCGCCATGCGACCCAATCAGCCCCAAGCCAGTGATGAGACCCTCGGCCAGACCCGTCTGGGATTGACGCCGAAACCCGGCGCAGATGCCCGCCCGGCCCATCCGCGCCACGCGACGGCCCCCGCGCCCGCTGCAAGCTACAGCGATTGGGCGCTGATCTGAGCCTCGTGCCTATGGGCTGAATCCCGCCGATTGCGCCTGAGGGGGCGCTGAAAACTCTAGGCCGGTGGCGCGTCCCGGGGTAGCAGCATGGTGCATAGCCCGCGCGCGGGTGCCAAAGCCGCAGCCTGATGTCCACGCCGATTTCCTCGATCCGCAATCTCGGCCCCGCGATGGAAGCGGCGCTGGAGGCTGTGGGGATCCCCGATGCCGAGGCGCTGCGTGCGTTGGGCACGGATGCGGCCTATGCGCGGCTGCTGCAAGCGGGGCACCGGCCGCATTTCATCGGCTATTATGTGCTGGAAATGGGATTGCAGGGCCGGCCCTGGAATGATTGCAAGGGCGCGGAGAAAGCGCGGCTCCGCGCGCGCTTTGACCAGCTCAAATCCGAAAACACGCCCCAGATCACCCCGCTGGATGCCGCTCTTGATGAGATCGCCGTGACTCCCGCTTTGCGAAAGGCCCTTTGAGATATGACCCGTGACCTCTTGCCCCTGATCGCGGCTCTCAGACTTGCGGCTCGCGCCGAGCGCGGCCCTG
>SKIM01000349.1 GCA_007116445.1 Natronohydrobacter sp. | reverse complement strand
GGGCGAACTGGCGGCGCTGAGTGCGCGCGAGAAGGAGTTGCGGGGCCATGGGCGCAAGGTTTGACCGCGCGATTTTTGCGCGTCTTTGGAATGATCATTCCATCCCGACCCAGCGGATCGCGGAAGCGATGGGGGTGACGCGGCAGGCCGTCAGCTGGCATGCGCATCAGATGGGCTTGCCCTCGCGCGCGAAGGTGCGGCACCGCAAGGCTGATCCTGCGCTGCTCAAGGAAATGTGGCTGGCCGGGGTGAGTGCGGCCGAGATCGCCGCGCATTTCGGCATGTCACATCACAGTTGCGCCGTGACGGCCGCGCGCAAGCTGGGGCTGCCGCGCCGTGTGCGTGGGCCTGCCGGATACCGAAACGGGGGCTGGGTGGCGAACCTGCCGATCGCGCAGTTCTGGCAGGCGCGGCTGGCGCGGCGGATGGAGGAATTTGTCAGGTCGGAGCGTGCGGCATGAGTGTGTGCGGCTGATGTTTCGATCGTTGGGCGAGATTGTGAAGGAAGTGCGAGATGGAGACCGCAAGAGAATTCACGCGTTTCTGCGAGCAGCGACGCCAGGCGCAGGCGCTGGCCGATCTGGTGACGACCGCGCCGCGCGAGATCGTCTGCCACATCTGTGTCCTGGCGCTGGATCACCTGGGGGCCGGGATCCCGGAAGCGGACACAGAGTGGTCCGACCTGCGCGCTGACGCCGCTTTCTGGGCCGATACTGCCAGCCCGGCCGAGTTGCGGGAATATCTTGGGGCGGCGCTGCGCAAGATCAGCGAGGGCGATCTGGATGCCCGAATGGCGCTGGCGCCGCGCAAGCGGCTGATGGTCGATCTGTGGGGCGGGCTGCCCGAGGCCGACAAGCGCAAGTTTCTGGCGCGCGTGGACCCGAAAGGGCTTTTCAGAGGGGCTGCTTGATGGCACGAGACCGTTTACCTGACCGCCGACCTAACGCGACAAGCCGGATCGAATTCGGCGGGTTTTCCTTCACGGTGACTGTGAGCTTCGCGCTGGACGGCCGTGTGCTGGAGTGTTTCGCGGACGGAACCCGGATCGGGACCGATATCGCCCATATGATCGATGATGCCTGTGTCGTCATCAGCCTGGCGTTGCAGCATGGCTGCCCGCCATCGCTGTTGCCGAAGTCCATGGGCCGCGTCCGTGTCCCGGCGCTTGGCGAGGGGATGTGCGGGCCTGCCAGCGCGCTTGGCGCGATTGCGGCTGTGGTGGCCGAGGCTGCGTCCGAGATGGAGGATTTGGTGGATGGCTGAAGAATGGGGGCCGTGGATCGAGCATGATGGTGCCGAGCCGAGCATCTCTCGGGGGTCTTTGGCCGAGATCGTTTTTCAGGGGTGTCTGATCGTGCCAGAGGACAGGCAACCGTGCGATCTAGTCAACTGGCCGGGGTTCTACTGGCGCTGGACACGGGTCAGAACGGGCTTGTTTTCTTCAGTAATGCGCCGCGTCTGCGATGACCCCGCCTATGCGCCGGTGATCCGCTACCGCATCCGTCGCCCGCGCGGGATGGTCATTCTCGAAGCGCTTCTCGAGAACCTTCCGGAGGATTGCCCTGCATGACAGACGATCCCTTCGATCAGGCGACGCCCCTTGGTGCAGAGCCTGAGGCCCCTTCACCCCACGCGGATGATCCCTTTTCTGCCCTGATCGCGCAGGGTGCAGGCTATGATCTGAATGACAATGGCAATGCGCGCCGCTTCGCGCTGTATTTCGGCGAGAAGCTGATGTGGGTGGCGCGGATCGGCTGGCATGTCTGGGATGGGACCAGGTGGGCGCGTGACCCAGATGAGATCGAGGTCAAGCGCCTGTCGCAGGACCTGGGCGATCTGGTCAAGCGCGAGGTCTGGGCCCTGCGCCTTGGTGACCGGCAGATGGACCTGATCGCCCAGGAACAGACCCTTCTGGATGAGCGCGATGGCTGGATCAGCGCCACGGATGATGACGGCAAGCAGACAGCGGAAGCGAAGGCGCGCGTCAAGCAGATCGACGCGATCATGGTCGAGATCGGGCGGCTGAAGAAAAGCCTCTCGGAGATCCGCGCGCAGCACCGGCGCTTTGCCATTCAGGCGGGCAACGGAGGGCGGATGAAGGCCATGCGCGATGAGGCCGGAATCAAGCTCTCGCGCGGCCTCGATGAGCTGGACGCCGCGCCGCTGGAGATCAACACGCTGTCGGGGGTGCTGCGCTTCACGGTCGAGCGTGAAGACGGGTTGCGATTCTCTGAGGTCGAGCTGATTGCGCATTCGCGCGACCAGCTGCACACCAAGATCATGCCGGTGCACTATGATCCGGATCCCGATGCCGTGGCCGAATGCCCGGTCTTCGATGCGTTTCTGGCCCGCGTGCAGCCCGACCCCGTGATGCGGGCGTTCCTGATGCGGTCGTTCGCCCTCGCCCTGACCGGGCTGATCGAGCAAAAGCTGTGGTTCCTCTATGGCATGGGGGCCAATGGCAAGTCGGTTCTGGTGGACCTGATGGCGCGGATCGCAGGCGAGTATGCCGCGACAGCGAAGATCGAATCGCTGACCGGGACAAACCGGCGCGGGGGCGGGGACGCCACGCCTGATCTGGTGCCGCTGATCGGCGCGCGGCTGGTGCGCGCGGCCGAGCCGGATGAGGGGATGCGCTGGCAGGAGGGTCTGATCAAGGACCTGACCGGCGGCGAGCCGATCCTTGTGCGCGCACTGCACTCTGACTTCGTCGAGGTGCGCCCCTGTTTCAGTCTGTTCATTTCCGGAAACCACAAGCCCGACATTCGCGGCACCGATGATGGTATCTGGCGGCGTCTGCTGCTGGTCCCGTTCGATGTGCAGATCCCGAAGGAAGAACAGATCCCGAAGGCCGAGCTGGATGAGATGCTGTTTGCCGAGCGCGACGCGATCTTCCGCCGCCTGGTGGGCTATCTGGGCGAGTATCTGGAACGCGGGTTGCGCGAGCCTGACATCGTGGTGAATGCGACCGCAGAGTTCCGCGCCGAGAGTGACCCGTTCGGGACATTCCTGGATGACGTCTGTCTGGTGACCGGCGATCCCGATCATTCGATGCTCGCCCGCGACCTGACCTATGGCTTCCACTTCTGGATGATGCAGCGGGGCGAGGGTGCGTTCAAGGATCGCACTGTCTCGAACGCCCTCAAGGATCGGTCGCGACGATGGTCGTCCAAGGTGACGGGCAAGAAGTTCACCGCCCGCAAGTCCAATGGCGATGCCCGTTATGACGGGATCAGGTTCACCGACACGTTCCAGCGCGCATTCGATGCCGCGCCCAAGGACCATCGTGGCAAGCCGCTGAGTGCGGGCAGCGACACGATGGGCGGGCCGGACGCAGGCGGGCAAGGCACGTTCTGACGCGTCCCTTCACCCTGCAGGGTTTCAGTGCAGGGACGACAGGGACGACAAAAGGCAGGGCAGGGACGTGAAATGCGGGGGCAGGGGGCGCGGGGTGCGCGGAATTTAGACGGCAGATCAGGGGCTTGAATGATGGGCAGGGACGTCAGGGACGACAGGGACGACATTTGCAGGGTTCCGCGTGTGCGCGCGCGTATCTTGGCGATGGAATGAAGGTGAAGGCAGTTCCCATGTGTAGGTTGAAAACAACGTCCCTAACGTCCCTAACGTCCCTGAAAGGTATTCAAGGCATTGAGATAAAAGGGAAAGGTTTTGCGCGATTTGCGCGTTTTGTCGTCCCTTTCAGGCCACCGGTCGTCCCTGACGTCCCTCATGCTGCGACAGGGTTTCAAGATAAAGTATGGGACAGGTAAAGGGACGCAAGATATGGGGGTGGTGATGCGAGAGACGCTTGTGGAAGGGCGCGGAAGATCACAGGGAAGTGTGCGCGAGGTGCTGGAGTGGGCATTCGGGGCCGAGCGGGCCTCGGTCGAGTTCGATGAGTTCGGCGCGCCGGCCGGGGTCGACACGATCTGGCTGTTGATGCAGCGGGGGCTGTTGGGCACCAAGATCGATGGCGGGCGCATGGGCGGTGGCGCGCAAT
>SKIM01000059.1 GCA_007116445.1 Natronohydrobacter sp. | reverse complement strand
TGACCCTGCGGTGTTCCGCCGTGAACAGGCTGCCGCGCGCGCGCGGTTCCGCGAGATCCGCCAGATCGAGCGCCGCGAGATTGGTCGCATCAACCACTATATCGAACGCGAGCGTCTGGCCCAGCGTCGCGCCGTGCTGCGCCAGGGCGACGAGGCCGCGCAGCCTGCTGTTTTGGCATCGCAAGCCCGGATCGCCGAATTGCAGGACGAATTTCAGGTTCTGCAAGCCCGCGTGAATGAAATCCGCGCGCTGGATCGCAGCTTCACCGTCACCCTTGAAGAAGTGAACGGGCGTCAGATCAATCCTGAAATCAGCCAGATCGTGCGCTTCTTTCCGGCCAATACGCTCAGCTTCTTCGACAAGATCGGCATCTACCTGTCGCGCTGGTGGGAATTCGTCTCGGCAGAGCCGCGTGAGGCCAATACCCAGGGCGGGGTGCTGCCTGCGATCTTCGGCACAGTGGCCATGACGCTTCTGATGGTGGTCTTTGTGGCCCCATTCGGCGTGATCACGGCGCTTTATCTGCGGGAATACGCCAAGCAGGGCCGGATCACGTCCATGGTGCGGATCTCGGTCAACAACCTCGCAGGGGTGCCGTCCATCGTCTATGGGGTGTTCGGTCTGGGCTTCTTCGCCTATGCCATGGGCGGCACGATCGACCAGCTGTTCTACCCTGAAGCCCTGCCCAACCCGACCTTTGGCAAAGGCGGCATTCTCTGGGCCTCGCTGACGCTGGCGCTGCTGACCGTGCCGGTTGTGATCGTGGCGACCGAGGAAGCGCTCTCCGCCGTGCCGCGTTCGATGCGCGAAGGCTCGCTCGCGTGCGGGGCATCGAAATGGCAGACGATCCGCTATGTGGTGCTGCCCAAGGCGCTGCCCGGCATCATGACCGGCATGATCCTGGCCATGGCGCGCGGCGCGGGCGAAGTGGCGCCGCTGATGCTGGTGGGAGTGGTGAAGCTGGCCCCTGCCCTGCCGATCGACGGGTTCGCGCCCTTCATTCATCTGGATCGCAGCTTCATGCATCTGGGCTTTCACATCTTCGATGTGGGCTTCCAGTCGCGCAATTCGGAGGCCGGAAAACCCATGGTCTTCGTGACCACTTTGCTGCTGCTCGCCCTGATCGTGGTCATGAATGCGACCGCCATCATCGTCCGCAATCGCCTGAAGCGCAAATACGCGACAGGCCAGTTCTGAGATAGACCCATGCAAGACACACTCGAATTCGAGCCGACCGCCTATCATGTAAGAGCATCGAAAGAAGGCACGGCTCTCGATATTTCCGATTTCAATCTGTGGTATGGCCAGAAACAGGCGCTCTACGACAATAACCTGAAGATCGGCAAAGGGCAGGTCACGGCCCTGATCGGTCCATCGGGCTGTGGCAAGTCCACGCTTCTGCGCTGCCTGAACCGGATGAACGATCTGGTTGATGATCTGACCATTACCGGCAAGATCACAGTGGACGGCTTTGACATCTACGCCAAGGGCGTCGATGTCATCGCTTTGCGCAAGCGCATGGGGATGGTGTTCCAGAAGCCCAATCCCTTCGCGATGTCGATCTATGACAACATCACCTACCCGCTGCGCGTCGATGGGGTGAGCAAGAAATCCATTCTCGATGAGACGGTCGAGCGCGCTTTGACCCAAGCCGCGCTCTGGAAAGAGGTCAAGGACCGGCTCAATGACAGCGCGCTGGGCCTCTCGGGCGGGCAACAGCAGCGGCTTTGCATCGCGCGGGCTGTGGCCTCTGACCCGGAAGTGCTGTTGATGGACGAGCCCTGCTCGGCGCTCGACCCGATTGCCACTGCCCGGATCGAGGAGCTGATCGAAGAGCTGAAGGGCACCTATTCGATTGTCATCGTCACCCACTCCATGGCGCAGGCCGCCCGAGTGTCCGACAATACGGCGTTCATGTATCTGGGCCGGTTGATCGAATATGGTGATACCGACACGATTTTCACCAATCCGCAGAAATCGCGCACCAATGATTATGTGACGGGCCGTTTCGGCTGATACAGTCGTTTGGGGCAAGTCAGGCTGGCAACTGTCAGCCTGACTTGCCCCAGATCAGCCGCGCCATGATCGGCGCGCCTGTAATCACCACCACCAGGCGCATCAGGTGGTGGATCACGATGAAGCCCAGATCCGCCCCGGCGACAATCGCCAAGACGGTCATTTCAGCCTGTCCGCCGGGGGCGAAGGACAGAAAGGCTTCGAGCATTGGCGCGCCGCCAATCTTGAAAGCGAGGAAGGTGAACACCCCCGCGAGCAGGGCCAGAATGACCGCAAAGGCCGCCCCTGCGGCCACGTCATGGCGCAGCTCTGCAAAGGTGACGCCGCGAAACTGCATCCCGATCCCCATACCAATGAAGAATTGCGCGGCCATGATCGCCTCGGCCGGGGGGCGGTGGTGCAGGATATCGCCCAGCGACAGCGCTGTGGCGAGGATCAGCGGGCCAAGGATCGCCGCGCCAAAAAGCCCGATCCGTTCGCCGCCTTTCCAGCCGACCACGGCAATCACGACCATCAGGGCCATTTCATGCAGCGGCACGTCGCGCGCGGGCGCGCCCATCGGCTGGTCAAGGCTCAGCCCGAAATGGCCGGTCATCAGAATGGGTATCAGCGTGACAATCACCAGAACCCGCGTGGCGTGGATCAGTGACAGCGCGCGGGGATCGCCGCCTGCTTCCTGCCCGAAAAGCACCATGTCCTGAAATCCGCCGGGCATGGCAGCGTAGTAGCTCGTCACGCGGTCAAATCCGCAGACACGCTGGAAGAACGGCACGCCCACCAGGCCGATCACGGCGACATAGGCCGGGATCATCGCAAGCGTGATTGCCATCAGCGGCACCTGTCCGAGGATCGCAGGGGTGATGGATGCGCCCACCGCAACCCCCAGAACAGTGCGCGCCGCGACCGAGATTTGCCCCGCGCCCTGCATGCGCAGGCCCAGAATGGCGGCGAGCAGGCAGGCGAACATCGGACCAAAGAGAAATGGCAGCGGCAGCGCCAGCAGCTCGAAGGCTCCGACCCCGGCAAGGGCAATGGCAAAAGTCAGCAGGCGGGCGCGTGTGAACATGGCGGCTCTCTTGGAAGACACCACTTGCATACTCTTGTATCCAAGTGTATGCAAGAAAAAACGCCGCCGCGCAGTTCTAGAGGACAAGATGATCAGCCCATCTGACACCACCGCTGATCTGCCGCAGGGCCAAAGCGCCTATGACCGGCTGCTGGAAGACATTCGCATTGGCGCGCTGCTGCCCGGCGCGCGGCTGCGCGAGGTCGAACTGGCCGCGCGGCTTGGCATTTCGCGCACCCCTGTGCGTGAAGCGCTGCGCCGGCTGGAGGCGGATGGGCTGGTCGAGCATCTGCCCCGGCAGGGCGCGTGCTTGCGCCGGCTGGGCTATGCCGAGGTGATGGAGCTTTACGAGATGCGCGCGGTTCTCGAAGGCACGGCGGCCCGGCTTGCGGCGCGGTCCGCATCCGATCTGGAATTGCTGGAGCTTTCTGAAATCAACGCAGCGATGCGTGCCAGTGATCAGCCCGGAGAGGTCGCGCGGCTGAACCGCCAGTTTCACACAGCGCTCATCAATGCCGCCAAAAACCGCTATCTGCAAAGGGCCATCGGGGCGATGGCGCGCACCTTGCTTATCCTTGGCCCATCTACGCTGTTCGACCCCGCCCGCAGCAAAAGCGCATCTGAGGAGCATGACACTCTTCTCGGCGCCCTGCAGGCGCGCGACGGGGCGCAGGCCGAAGCCGTGATGCGCGCCCATATCGAGGCGGCGCATCGCATCCGCCTGCGCCAGCTGCGCGATGCCGGGTTGATGGACGGGGGCGACGCGCATGGGGGCGAAGCATACGGGGGCAGCGATGGTGCAATATGATGTCGTGATCGTGGGCGGCGGCAATGCCGCGCTCTGTGCCGCGATCGAGGCCGCAGAAGCAGGCGCGCGGGTGGTGATCCTGGAATCCGCGCCCAAGCATATGCGCGGCGGAAAC
>SKIM01000028.1 GCA_007116445.1 Natronohydrobacter sp. | reverse complement strand
GCCCAGGTCAGCACCACGAAATTGACGATGAACAGCCAGAACCAGATCTTGAACATCGGACGATAGCGACCGGACCGCACCGACGAGGTGTCGAGCCAGGGCAGCAGCGCCCAGACAAAGATCGACCCGAACATCGCCAGAACGCCGAAGAAGGTCGCGTCCACGATGCCGAAAGTGAGCCAGTTCACGGCAATCACAATCCAGACATCCGAAGTGAAGGCGCGCAGGATCGCATAGAAGGGCAGGAAGTACCATTCCGGCACGATCTCTGGCGGGGTCACCAGCGGGTTGGCCTCGATGTAATTGTCCGTATGGCCGAGGAAGTTTGGCATGAAGCCCACCAGCGCCCAGAACAGAGCCAGGATCACCGCAAGCGCAAACAGATCCTTGACGACGAAATAGGGCCAGAAGGGCAGCGTGTCCTTGTCAGCTTCTTCGCGCGAGGTCCGACGCACCTCGACCCCGGTCGGGTTGTTGTTGCCCGTGGTGTGGAACGCCCAGACATGGACGATGGAAAGACCCAGGATCACGAAGGGCAGCAGATAATGCAGCGTGAAGAAGCGCGTCAGGGCCGCATTGTCCACTGCCGGTCCGCCCAGAAGCCAGGTCTGCAGCGTGTCCCCGATGCCCGGAATGGCGCCGAACAGGCCGGTGATCACTGTCGCACCCCAGAAGGACATCTGACCCCATGGCAGCACATAGCCCATGAAGGCAGTCGCCATCATCGCCAGATAGATCAGCATGCCGATGATCCAGGTGATTTCGCGCGGCGCCTTGTAGCTGCCGTAATACATGCTGCGGAACATGTGCAGATACACGGCGAAGAAGAACAGCATCGCGCCGTTCTGGTGCAGGTAGCGCAGCATGTGCCCGCCATTCACGTTGCGCATGATATGCTCAACACTGGCGAAAGCGTGGTTCACGTCAGCGGTGTAATGCATCGCCAGCACGATGCCGGTGACGATCTGCAGCACAAGGCAGAAAAACAGGACAATCCCCCAGATCCACATCCAGTTGAGGTTCTTGGGGGTGGGGATCATGATCGTGTCATAGATCAGCCCGACTATCGGCAACCGGCGGTGAATCCACTTTTCGGGATTCGTCTTCGGCTCATAGTGATCGTGTGGAATACCAGACATAAGTTCTTTCTCCCTTAGCCCAGCTGAACTGTGGTTTCATCGACGAAGCGCGCCACCGGAATGTGCATGTTTTCCGGTGCCGGCCCGCGACGGATCCGCCCGGCCGTGTCGTAATGCGAGCCGTGGCAGGGGCAGAACCATGCATCGAAATCGCCAGCACCATTGCCCAGCGGCACGCAACCCAGATGGGTGCAGACGCCGATCATGACCAACCACTCCCCAGCATCGTCCAGCGTGCGGTTTTCATCTGACGCATCCGTCCCCGGCTTGTTGGGATTGCGCGAGTCGCGGTCAATGCTGAGCTCCGAGGCCGGCACCGCGCGTGCCGCATCAATCTCTTCCTGGGTCCGACGGCGCAGAAAGACCGGTTTGCCAAGAAAGTTCACCGTTACCTGACCGCCCGGCTCCAGACCGCCAACATCGACAAAGATCGAAGACAGGGCCTGAACATCGGCTGTGGGATTCATCTGATGGACCAGCGGCCAGACTGCCGCGCCGGTCACAACGACACCGGCCCCGGCTGTGGCATAATAGATGAAGTCCCGGCGGGTGGCGTCGTTGTCATCGGAATGGGACACGAGCATTCTCCCTTTCATATGGGTACGTGGCTGCAATATGTGCTTTGGCCGCATGAAAGATGCCGCCTCACGCTTCGCTATGTAGCCGGGAAAGCCCAACACGTCTAGCAGCGAATCCGGGTTAGAGTGTCGCAGGCAGAGGGATTTTCCGCATGTTTTGAACGCATCGCGAGCAGCGCGGCGCTGTCAGCGCAAACAAAATCGCTCATGCCTCCGGCGGCGCTGTCACCCGCAGACTTTCGCGCGCGGCGATCCGTATCTGCCATGCTGTCAGCGCGGGGCGCCCCTGCCGCCAGTCCTGCGCAGCATGGCGCAGGTCGAGATAGCCCAGCGCGCAGGCCAGCGCAATCTGACCGATGCATAGCGGCCCGGCCAGATAGGCCATCCAGCGATCCTCGATCAGATCGAGGCTGCGGGCGATCTTGGACCATTGCCCGTCGATATAGGCGGGAAATTGCAGCGCGTCGGGACGCAAGCGATGCTCATAGACCATCAGCAGCGCCGCATCGAGCATCCCGTCGGCCGTTGCTTCCAGCACCAGAGCGTCCCATTTGCGCGGCCCGTTCGGATAGAGGCCCGATTGCGCGCGTGCATCCAGATATTGGCAGATCACCCGGCTGTCATAAAGCGCGCTGCCATCGCTGCGCAGCAGCACCGGGATCTTGCCCAGCGGGTTGGCCGCAACCGGGATCGCACCGGGATCGAGCGGATTGCCCGACGCGTTTTCGACCAGCGTGATGTCGCCAGCCAAACCCGCCTCATGCGCCAGCACCATGACCTTGCGGACATAGGGCGAGTTGTGGCTGTGAAACAGCGTCAGGCTGGTCATAATCTGCGAAACCGAAACCGTCCCAGCGCGGTCGCGTCGATTTCGATGCCCGGTCCCTCTGTGCCAAGGCGCACGACCCTGCGAAAGCGCAGCGCGCCATTGATCTGTTCGCGGTCGCGCGGGCGATGCACGCTCAGCCCGTCATCCAGCTCATCGAGCGCGTCTTCGACGGTCTGATCGGTCCGGCCGGGTTGAATCTGACGCGCCAGGGCATAGCCTGCCAAAGCGACAGCACCGTATTTCGCAGCCATCGCGGCCAGTGGGGCAAGCGGCAGAGCCATAGTCTCATCCTTCCATCACGCTTGATCCGAAGGATAGCAAAGCGACAGGGTTTGTCCATTCACCTTTGCGCTTGTGCGGCAATCTCAGGGCTGGATGGGCGTGTTTTCTGCCAAAGGTGTCAGCGGATCGACCGCGATACGCGGCAAGGACCAGATCAGCGTGATCTGTGCGCCCGTGGCCCGCCCCCCATGGGCCATGTCCTGCGCGGCAGGGTCAGCATTGACGAAATCGAGCACGGCCCCGGAGCGCTCCAGCAGGGTCTTGGCGATGAACAGGCCCAGCCCCATCCCTTCATAATTCGGCCGCTGCCGCGCGCGGCTGTTTTCGCGCCGGTTGCGGATGAAGGGCTCCCCGATGGCGCCGATGATCTGCGGCGCGAAACCCGGCCCGTCATCGAGGATCCGGATGCTCAGATGCCTGTCCGTCCAGCGCGCTTCGATCCAGACCTCAGCGCGGGCGAAATCGACTGCGTTCTGGATCAGGTTGCGCAACCCGTGGATGATTTCGGGGCGGCGCTCGATCATCGGCTGGTCGGTCATGCCGCCAGTGCCGGGCAGGGCCTGAAAGTGCACGCGCTTGCCCCGCTCCAGATGCGGCTCGGCTGCTTCCATCAAGACCGCCTCGATCGGCGCGCGGCGCAGATGCGTGTCCTCCTTGCCCGCGCGCCCCATCGAGCGCAGGATATCGCGGCAGCGATCGGCCTGTTGCGACAGGATCATCGCGTCCTCTGCCAGTTCGGGCTGGTCACGCAATTCCGTCACCAGTTCCGATGCGATCAGCTTTATGGTTGCCAGCGGCGTGCCCAGCTCATGCGCCGTGGCCGCGACAACTCCGCCCAGATCAGTCAGTTTCTGCTCGCGCGACAACGCCATCTGGGCGGCCAGAAGCGCATTGGCCAGCGACGTGCCCTCAGCCGCCACGCGATGCGCATAAAAAGCCTGAAACAGGATGCCGATGACAATCGCCGCCCAGAAGCCGAAGGCAAAGAGCGGCGGCACGACAAGCGCGGTGCCGTCATCAAAGCGCAGCGGCTGATAATTCAGCGTGATCAGCGTCACGAGCGCAATCGCGATCACGGACAGGATCAGCGTCGAACGTGGTTTCAGGGCCATGGCTGAAACCGCAATGGGCGCAAGGATCAGCAAGCTGAACGGGTTGGTGATCCCGCCGGTCAGATAGAGCAGGCAGACCAGCAGTGCGATATCGAAAAGAAAGGTGAGAAACGCCTCGGTTTCCGACAAGCGCTTGGTTTGCGGAAACAGAAAGAACGAGGACAGGATCGACAGCCCCGCCGCACCCATGACCAGCCAGACCAACGTGACTTCGTATTGCAGCCCGAAATAGAACTGCGCGACCAACACAGCCCCGGCTTGCCCGATCAGTGCCAGCAACCGCACATAGGTCATGGTGCGCAGCCGAACCCAGTCGCCGCGATGGTCCTGCGAAATCTCGCCAAAGGCAGGTGCAGTCATGGTATCGTCCCTGCGCAGCATGCGACGCTTGCGCGCAAACCGGGGCGTCTTGTCACAGTTGCGCTATACGGGATTGTTAGGGCGCGAGCCATCAGGCATCAAGGGGACTTGCGCATAACTGGGAATTCGAGAATGATTCGGCTGTATTCTGTTCTGGCTCTGGGCTTCATCGCAGCGCTGCTGGGAGGGCTGGGATACATGATGTTCAGCAGCGCGTCTTCGGGCGATTTCGCACAATGTCGCGGCACGTCCATCACCGGCGGCGCCGGGGCCATTGGTGGCCCCTTCGAACTTGTCAATCACCATGGCGAGATCATGACCGATGCCGATTTTGCACAGCGTCCGACACTGATCTATTTCGGCTACACCTTCTGCCCGGATGTCTGCCCGCTGGACACGGCGCGCAACGCACAGGCCGTTGATATCCTGGCAGAGCGCGGCATGGAGGTCACACCGGTTTTCATTTCGGTTGATCACGAGCGCGACACCCAGGAAGCGCTGGCAGAATTTGTGCGCTTCATGCATCCCGACATGATTGGTCTGACCGGTTCTGAGGCGCAGCTGCGCGATGCGGCGCGGGCCTATCGCGTCTATTTCGCGCGTCAGGATACGGATGACGAGTTCTTCCTGATCGATCATTCGACCTTCAGCTATTTCCTGCTGCCCGGGCATGGCTTTGTCGACATCATCCGCCGCGATCAGTCCCCCGAGCAGGTTGCCGACACGCTGGCCTGTTTCATCCAGAATGCCTGAGCGAAACGGAAATTGACCTGTGCCCCGCCGCGCTCTACTTGTTAAGCAGCAACAAGAGCGCAAAAATGACGACAGACCCTGTGACTGACCTTGACCTCGGCCCGGATGCATCGCTGCTTCTGGTCGATGATGATGAAGTATTTCTCAAGCGCCTCGCGCGGGCGATGGAAAAGCGTGGCTTTGCGGTCGAAACGGCGGGCTCCGTGGTGGCTGGAATGGCCATCGCCAAGGCCCGCCCGCCTGCCTATGCCGTGGTCGATCTGCGGCTGGAAGATGGCAATGGGCTCGATGTCGTCGAAGCCCTGCGCGCGGTGCGGGAAGACGCGCGGATCGTTGTGCTGACGGGCTATGGGGCAATCGCCACGGCGGTCGCGGCGGTCAAGATCGGGGCGACGGATTACATCTCGAAACCTGCCGATGCCGAAGATGTGGTGCGTGCGCTGTTGTCTCGCTCGGAGGATGCGCTGCCAGAGCCGCCCGAAAATCCGATGTCGGCAGATCGCGTACGCTGGGAACATATCCAGCGCGTCTATGAACAATGCGACCGCAATGTGTCCGAGACAGCGCGCCGCTTGTCGATGCATCGCCGCACGCTGCAGCGGATCCTCGCTAAGCGCTCACCCAGATGAGTGCCGGGCGTTCATTATCCGGCCCCAGGTCATGATGCGTCCGGTGCTTCGAAGCGCCGCCTTGGTGCTGTCTGTGCTGACACTGTCAGGCTGTGCACAGCAAAACTGCCTGCGGGCTGCGCAAGCCGAGCTGCGGGCGCTCGATGCGCAGATTGCCGAAAGCGAAGAGGCGCTGGCGCGTGGGTTTCGCGTGACCCAAGCTACAGAGCCGCGCACGGTGCTCAATATCTGCGCATGGCCGCGTGAACCAGTGTTGTTTTGCACCACTCACACACCGGGTCAACGCGCGACGCGGACCAATGTGCTGCCAGCTGCTGAAGAAGCGCGTCTGGCCGAGTTGCGGCGCGAACGCGCGCGGCTTGTTGTGGTCACTGCCGATCGCGTCGCCGCCTGCCCGGCCTGATCGCGCGTCAGGCGCGCGCGGCGATGCGCGGCGCTGCAGGGGCGGGGTCTTCTTCGACAAGCGCGTCCATGCTCTGCACGGTGTCGCGCAATTCATTCAACAGATCGAGCAGCGTATCGAGCCGGTCTGGCCCGAATGCGTCGGCAAGCCGCTGATAAGACGGTTCCGAGATTTCCACGACATGCTGAAACAGCGCGCGGCCTTGCGGCGTCAGCCGCACCATATGGCGGCGGCCGTCGTCACAGGCAACCTGTGTGATCAATCCGCGCTGCGACAGGCTGCGGAAAATCCGGGTCAGTGAGGGCGGCAGGATCACACAGCGCTCTGCCAGGGTCTTTGCATCCAGCGCGTCGGCCTCGGCCAAGGCCCGGATCACCCGCCATTGCGGCATGGTCAGGTCGTGAATGTCGATGAAGGGCTTAAACAACCGCATGGTTGCTTCGCGTGAGCGCAGCAATGCGATCGGCAACGATTTCTCGAATTTCCGCAGGCAGGGGGTAACTGGGGTCAAGATGGCCTCGCTTGTCAGGTTTTGCAGACAGTATCAATCCTGCTGTTCGTTTCAAATGAAAATTTATTGACCTAAGGTCAACTTGCCGATAGCTGCGGCGTCTTTCTGCGTCTTTCTGCGCCTGACGCGCCTGCGCCCTTGCATGCGCGGGAGTGATTGGGCAAGAGCTTCGGGGCAGGCGCCGCGCAAGGGCCCAAGAGAAAAAAGGAGCAGAGCATGAGTGATATCACACAGGACGCTTACAACGTCACTGCAGACGAATTGCGCCAGTTTATCGAGCGGTTCGAGCATCTGGAAGCCGAGAAGAAGGATATCGCGGATCAACAGAAAGAGGTCATGGCCGAAGCCAAAGGGCGTGGCTACGACACCAAAGTGCTGCGAAAGATCATTGCGATGCGCAAACGCAAGCCTGACGAGATCGCCGAGGAGGAAGCGGTGCTGGAGCTCTACAAAGCTGCGTTGGGCATGGAATAAGCACAGTTGCTGGCCGCGCGGCCGGCGCAGGTCCGCGCCGGGGCGCGGCGTCACTGCGCCCATGGGGGCCGGGGGAGGGGGTGGTGCATTGCGCGGGCCCAGCGTTCTGGCGGTTTGGGCAAGTGGCATGCATGGAGGTCGTAGCGCTTCATGACTGCGCGCCCCGATCCTGTTGTGGGGTCGGGGGACGATTCCAGAGCCTTTTGCGCAAGACTGAATGCCGGTTTCGCGCATGAAACCATGCGACACAAATAAGTCAGAGCAGGGCGCGCGAAAGCAGATGCGCGCAACCTGCCCTGATGGGCCGCGGCGCGATGCTACGGCGCCGAGCGCCGCTCTGCTGTCAGGATCGCCTGGGGGCCGGCGCGCAGGGTCAGAATACCGGCCGGGCTGATGTCGAAGCCAGTCACCGCCTCAAGCGCATCCAGAAAACGAAGTTCAATATTGCGCAGATCCGCAGGGCAATCCAGTCGCGTGGTCCCAAGCTCGCGAAACACCAGCGCAGAGTTTTCGATCCGCGCGACACCGACATAGCGGTTGCAGGTGCCGCGCCCGGAAATCGCGTCGCCGCTCACTTCAATCGTCAGGTTGCGCAATGTGTCGCGCTCCAGCCGTTGACCGAGCAGCGCTGTGACCTGCCATGCCCCGCCTCCCAGAAGCGTGCGCGGATCGCCCGCACATCCTGCTGTCGTAGTTTCTTCTTCCGTCCCGGTGAGATATGCCGTGATTGGATAGATCAGATCACCGTCGCGCAGGCGGCAGCGCGCTTGTGTCAGTTGCAGCTGAACCGGGTCGCCCTGCAAGGTGATCGACCCGTCCCGCGGCGCCGACACGCGCAGCCCGCGCGTAGCGAGCATCTGCGTGTCGATCCCCGGCAGTGTGATCAGCGCGTCATCGCGGTTCAGTTCGAACCCCCAGCTGAGATCTGTCGCCACAGCATTCAATGGCAGCAGGGGCGCGAACAGCGCTGCGCTACAGGCTTGCTGTGGGCCTTCGGGGGTTTCCAGGATCGCGCGATTGCCTGATTGCGCCCAGAAATGACCGTCCGCAGAAAAGAAGCGTGCAACATCTTCGTCAGCATCAGGCTCAGGATCTGGTTCGAAGCTCAGGCGCTCATGATCGCGGATCAGCTCCAGCCCGTCGTCCACCTGCATGATGTGATAAGGGCGTTCTGTCCCGCAATCCCAAATGTCCGAGAAGCCGATTGCAAGACTGCGCGACAATTGCTTGCCAATTTCCAGCCCGACATTTCCGGCCAGTGGCGTGACATGCGATTGCATCAGCACCCGGCCATCCTGCAACAGACCAGCCTGGATTGTATAGGCCGCGCGCGGCAGCGGTGGCAAGACCATGCGCTGCGTGACCGCCTCTGCGTCCAGATCTTCGCGGATCGACAACACAATCTCGCCAGTCGCATTGCGCATCATGATGACGGCTTCTGCATCAGCGCCGACAGGTTCCGGCCAGTCCAGCCGCACAGCCCCATCGCGCGCCTGCGCCGAAGACAGGCCCGACAACAGCATCAGGACAAACAACAAAGCGTGGCGCATATCAGCTCCCATCCGCCAGGGCCGGGGTCGCGTGATAGTGCCGTCAAAGCATGAAGATCAAGTAACGATGGGGTCAGGCGCGTTCGCTATACTCGAAGGTTTCGGTATTGACGACAATATCCTCGTCCGGCCCGACAAATGGCGGGACCAGCACACGGACGCCATTATCGAGAAGCGCAGGTTTGAAGCTATTGGCCGCGGTCTGGCCTTTGACGACGGGTTCGGTCTCGACGATCTTGCACACGACTTTTTGCGGCAGGGCGACATTCAGCGCCTCTTCGCCGTAATATTCGACCGTGACGGTCATCCCGTCCTGCAAAAAAGGACGGCGTTCGCCCAAAATTTCAGCATCAAGCTCGACCTGCTCGAAAGTCTCCATATCCATCACGACCAGACGACCGTCGCTTTCATAGAGAAACTGCTGGTCCTTCTGCTCCAGACGGACACGCTCGACCTTGTCATCAGAGCGGAATCTCTCGTTGAGCTTGCGCCCGTCGCGCAGATTCTTCATCTCGACCTGTGCAAAGGCACCGCCCTTGCCGGGTTTGACATGGCTGACCTTCACCGCAGCCCACAGACCGCCATCGTGTTCAAGCACATTTCCGGGCCTGATTTCGTTTCCGTTAATTTTGGGCATGTCGAAACCTTGTCAAAACCTTGGTATTTTCTTGTGGATGCCTATATCGCGGGGATGGAAGGCGCGCAAGGTCATGATATGGCTCTCTCGAATTGCCAGTTATGACCTGATCGCATGGCAGGTATGCTTTTACGGTGTAGCGAATCACTGCGGAAAAAGCGTAGTCAGCCTTGAGCGGTAAAGGCAATACAAGAACAAAGGAATCTGGAATGTTTGATGCAGCGGATGGCACGGCGTTCACGCATGAGCAAGGCGCACGGGCCCGCAAGTTGTTTGCAGCCGTCGTTCTGGCCGCACTTGACGATGCGATTGCTGACGACAAGAAATATGGCAACGGCCCCGAGCAGATCGCCCGCTGGGCGCGGTCGCGCGATGGTCGCGAAGTGCTCAGCTGTGCGGGCATCGACCCTAATGAGCGCGTGGTCGCGGGTTTGATGGAATTCGTCTCGAAAGGCGTGCGGACTTCGGTCGCCTTGTCGCGCGAGGAAAGCGAGCGGCGCAATGCAGCCGCTGCGGAAGCAGAAGCTGCCTGATACAGGCTGCTCTTATGTTGCAAAAGGCCCTGCGGCGACGCAGGGCCTTTTGCCTTTCTCAGACTGCGACGCCCAGATGCGCGGCCAGAAAATCAAGCCGGTCCTGTCCCCAGAACGAGGCTTCCCCGACTTTGAAAAATGGCAGGCCGAACACATCTGCGGCGATAGCGTCCTCCAGATTGCGCGGATAAATCTCGGCCCCCTGCAACATACCGCTGAAAGCGAGGGCCGGATCAAAACCTGCGCCAGACAGGCAATCGCGGATCACGTCATCTTCTGCGATGTTGCGCTCTTCTTCCCAGCAGGCACGGGTCAGCGCGGTCACCAGCGCGCTCAGATCCCCCCCACCGGTTTCCTGCGCCGCGATGATCGCGTAGGAAGCCGGCGCGGGATTGGTCGGAAACCAGGCAGGCTGCAGCTTGATCGGCAGGCCCAACCGCTCTGACCAGCGCGCAAGCTCCTGCAGGCGGTAGGCTTTGCGGCTTTCATGGCGCTCGGCCAGCACCTTGCCGCCGGTGCGCTGAAACAGCGCGGTCGGATCGACAGGCTTGTAGCGCAACGCGACCCCTGCGCGCGCGGCGATCTCGGCAGGGCGGGTGCCAGCCATATGAGTCCAGGGCGAGATCGGGCTGAGATAGTAATCAATCTGGGTCATTGGCGCTCCTGAGGGGCTGGCAGGCAGTTTGCAAGACCGTAACGGGGTGGTAAGCGGTGTCAACATTTGCGAATCTCGAAGGATGGCCCGATGATCGAACGCTCTGAACCCAAGCTGATTGCCGGGAATTCGAACGCGCCGTTATCAGCCGCCATCGCACGGCGCATGTCGCTGCATCGCGGTATGTCGGTCAGTCTTGTTGATGCGCGGGTCGAGCGGTTCAATGATGGCGAAGTCTTCGTCGAGGTGTTCGAGAATGTCCGCGGCGAGGACATGTTCATCATCCAGTCAACCTCGAAGCCCGCAAATGACCATTTGATGGAGCTTCTGATCATTGCCGACGCGCTCAAACGCTCCTCTGCGGCGCGGATCACGGCGGTCATTCCTTATTTCGGCTATGCCCGTCAGGACCGCCGCACCAAGGCGCGCACGCCGATTTCCGCGAAACTGGTGTCGAACATGATCACGCAGGCCGGGATCGAGCGGATCCTGACGCTGGACCTGCACGCGGCCCAGATTCAGGGCTTTTTCGACATTCCTGTGGACAATCTCTATGCCGCGCCGGTCTTTGCGCTGGATCTGATGCATCACTTCAAAGGCCGGTTGGATGATGTGATCATCGTCTCGCCCGATGTGGGTGGTGTGGCGCGGGCGCGCGAGCTGGCCAAGCGCGTGGGCTGTGCGCTCGCCATCGTCGACAAGCGGCGCGAAAAGCCCGGCGAGATTGCGGAAATGACCGTGATCGGCGAGGTGAAAGGCAAGACCTGCATCATCGTCGATGACATTTGTGATACTGCCGGGACATTGTGCAAGGCCGCCGAAGTGCTGATCGAAGCGGGCGCGACCGAAGTGCACAGCTACATCACCCATGGCGTGCTCTCTGGCCCTGCGGTCGAGCGGATCACCAAGTCGGTGATGAAAACCCTTGTGATCACCGATTCCATCGCGCCCACCGAGGCCGTGAAATCCGCGCCGAATATCCGCATCGTGCCGACTGCGCCGATGTTTGCCCAAGGCATCCTGAACACCTGGAAAGGCACCTCGGTCTCGTCGCTCTTTGACACGGAAACCCTGATGCCGATTTATGAAGGGCTCTACGGCAGCTGAGCCGCGCCGGTCACTCCTTTGGATCGCGTCGCCTGCGGGCGCGTTCTTCCGGGGGCAGTGAGTCGAGCGAGTCGAAATCGTTGATGTCGCGCTTTGTGGCGCGGCGGTTGCGGTTCAGGCGCGACAGGCCGAGCCAGATCGCAAGTCCCAGCACGGCCCAGATCAGCCCCTGCACCGCCGCATGCAGCCCCGGCACCAGATAGACGATGACCGCGACAAGCGCGGCGCTCAGGCCAAAACCCAGCGCCACATAGATCGTGGTCAGCATCTCCACGATCACCAAAGTGATCGCGATCAGGCCCCACAAGCTCCAGTCAGAGAGTGAAAACAGCTCCATCCCTCACATCTCTTTCAGGATCGCGGCGGCTTCGCGGAAGGAATTGGACGGCCCGCCCGGCAGCATGATCAGCTTGGCATTGTTCGATTTCGACAGCCCTTCCAATGCCTCGACCTGCATCCGCGCGGTCTGGAAGATCAGCGCGTCGCGGGCGTTTTCGCCAGACATGGATTCCGCAATCACGCGGTTGGCTTCGGCATTGGCCTCGGCAATGGCGCGGATCGCATCAGCGCGGCGCTGTGCTTCATAGAGCTCAGCATCGGCATTCAGTTCCGTCGCGCGCCGCACCCCTTCGGCGCGGGTGATGGCCGCACGGCGCTCACGTTCTGCGGCCAGCACTTCGGCCATGGCCTTTTGTGTGGTTTCATTGAGCCGGACATCGGTGATTTCCGAGCGCGAAATGCGGATGCCATAGGTCTTGCCCGCATCCTCAAGCGCCTCCAGCAGGGCCACATTCAGCGAGCCGCGATCCGATTGCACCGCGTCGAGCTCGACCTTGCCGAGTTCCGAACGCACCAGCGATTGCACCAGACCGATCACAAGGCTGTCGATATTGTTGACGCGGAACACAGCCGCTTCGGGGTTCTCGATCCGATAGACGACCAGAAGCTGCGCGCCGAAAACCACGTTATCGGCCGAGACGACTTCCAGCTCGATATCATTCAAAACCTGATCATTCACCGGCACTTTGGAATGCACGCGGTCCAGAAAGGGCACGATCACATTGACGCCCGCATCCAGTGTGCGGTGATAGGCGCCGAGCCGCGTGACGACGAAATTCTGCGCCTGTGGCACGATCTTGAGCCCCATCAGGACGATCAGGACCAGAAGGACGACGAGCGCGAGAATGAGTTCCATGAAATTTCCTTTCAAGCGATGACAACAGGACAGGGCGCCTCAACGCGCTGCCTCTTCAGGTGAGATGTGGCGTGCAAACAGCATCAGGGCAAGGGCCACGCTGGCACAGACAACCATTCCGAAGACAAGCGGCAGCGGCGTGCCGTCATAGGCCAGCGAAATCGGCACGGCGATCAGCGCTGCGCAAACGGTCGAAATCGACTGCACCACCGACGCGCCGATCCCCGCCATATGGCCCAGCGGTTGCAGCGCCAGCGCGTTCAGATTACCGAAGGTCAGCCCGATGGAAAAGAAGCCTGCGCACATGAAAGCAAAGAACAGCGCGAAATCCCAGGGCGCGGGTAGGCCAAGCATCATCAGCCCCAGAAACAGCAGCGACACGCTCGCCTGCCACAAAAAGGCCAGTGTCGCGATCCGGCGCATCCCGAAACGCATGACCATTTTTGCGTTGGCGACACTCGCCGTCCCTGCCACGATCGCCGTGACGGCAAACCAGAAGGGAAAGCTCGCCGCACGCCCATAGACATCGTCGAAGATCATCGGCAGGTTCGACAGCCACACATAGAGCGGCGCGAAGGCAAAGGTCAGCGCCACGACATAGATCATGACATGCGGGTTGCTCACGATCTCGACCAGCGCCGCGCCGATCTTGCGCGCGCTCAGTGGGCGGCGGCGCTCGGGCGGCAGCGATTCCGGCTGGCGCAGCATCAGCCACAGCCCCGCAACCAGGCCAAAGACCACGAAAGCCACGAAGATCATGCGCCAATGCGACACCCACATGATGCCCGCACCGATAGCCGGGGCAAGGGCGGGGACCAGCACGAACAGCGTCATGATGATCGAGGTGACGCGCGCCATGGCCCGACCCTCATAGAGATCGCGCACCATGGCGGTCGCGACGACGCGCGGGGCCGCGCCGCCAATGCCCTGCAGGAAGCGCGCGGCCAGCAGCATGTCGATGCTCTGCGCCTGAATCGCCATGATCGCGCCCGCCAGATAGAGCGCGATGCCCCCAAGCAGCACCGATTTGCGCCCGAACGCGTCCGAGACCGGCCCGCAAATCAGCGTGCCCAAGCCCAGCCCCAGCACGAAGCTGGTGATGACCAATTGCCCGCGCGCAGGCGCGTCGGGCGACAGTTCCTGCCCGATCAGTGGCAGCGCAGGCAGCATCGCATCGAGCGAAAACGCGACCGAAGCCATCATCAGCGCCATCAGCGCCACAAACTCGCCAAAGCGCAGCGGTTTCGTGGGGGTCAGCCAGCGGATCACTGTGGCGTGCCTGTCAGCTCATCAATGACATTTTGCCAGACCGCGACGGGCTGTGCACCCGATGTCGCATATTGGCCGTCAATGATGAAGAACGGCACCGCCTGAATGCCGCGCGCGCGGGCCGCGCGGTCGGCCTCTGTGATCAGGTCGATATCCGCGCCCGCGTCCAGAAGTCGCGCGATCATGTTACGGTCCAGCCCTGTCCCGGCGGCCAGATCCAGCAGCACATCGCGCGCCCCGATATCGCGGCCTTC
>SKIM01000110.1 GCA_007116445.1 Natronohydrobacter sp. | reverse complement strand
CCCCCGCAGACCGGCTTTGCCGGTCTGCTCGCCGTCCGCGCGGGGGGCTTTGCTGATGCGGGAAATCACACATGGCGATATCCGCGCCGCCGCGCGCGTGTTGCTGGCGCGGCCTGAGCGTGAGTGGTCTGTGCTCATGGCCCGGATGTTGGCGGATGCGCATCACGCGGATCGCTACCGCAAGGCGATGGGGCGCCTGCATCCGCGTCTGGGCAATGGCACGCTGATGTCGGTGGCGCTTGCTCAGGCGCCTGTTGCCGAGCCGCCTGCCTCTGATCTGCTCTATCTGACCGCGATTCGCGCGGCGATCGAGGCCGTGCTCGACTGGCGTGCGCGGTAGATCGCTGCGTTGAAATGGCGGGTAGAGGCTCAAGCGGGCTGGGCCCGCGCGTGTTGCTGTGGCGGCGCTTTGTCGTGCTGTGACCCTCAAGTGCATCCGTGCCGCTTGCGCTCTGATGCGCGAAAGATGGTGCAAGGGCGACCCGCGGCAACGACTTGGCCCTTTCGCCCCTGCGCTTCGCACTCTATATGCGCGTTCATGGCACAGGCACCACTTCTTCAGCTCGCGAATATTTCGTTGACCTTCGGCGGCGATCCGGTCTTTGACGGGCTCGATCTGGTCATCCAGCCCGGCGATCGTGTCGCGCTGGTGGGGCGCAACGGTTCGGGCAAATCGACGCTGATGAAAGTCATGGCCGGGCTGGCCGAGGCTGATCACGGCGCGCGATCGCTCTCGCCCGGCACGCGCGTCGGTTACATGGAGCAAGACCCGGATTTCAGCGGCTTCCCGACATTGGGCGATTTCGCCGCGCAGAAGCTTGACCCGGCGGAGCATTACCGCGTGGAGATGGCCGCCGAGGGGCTGGATTTCGATCCTGGCCTTGATCCGTCACGCGCCTCCGGCGGGGAGAAACGCCGCGCGGCGTTGGCCAAGCTTCTGGCCGAGGCGCCCGAGTTGATGCTGCTCGATGAGCCGACCAATCATCTCGATATCAACGCGATTGGCTGGCTCGAAGCACGGCTGCGCGAAACCCGCGCCGCTTTTGTGCTGATCAGCCATGACCGCGCCTTCCTGCGCGCGCTGACCCGCGCCACGCTCTGGGTGGATCGCGGACAGGTGCGCCGCCGCGATTCCGGTTTCGACGGATTCGAGGATTGGCGTGACACGATCTGGGCCGAAGAAGACGAGGCCCGCCACAAGCTCAACCGCAAGATCAAGGCCGAAGCGCGTTGGGCGGTCGAAGGCATTTCGGCGCGGCGCAAGCGCAATCAGGGCCGCGTGCGCGCGCTTCAGGCGCTGCGGGCGGAGCGGGCGAGCCAGATCAAGCGGCAGGGCACGGCCGCGATGGCGCTGGAAGCCGCGCCCCCTTCGGGCAAGCTGGTGGCAGAACTGGAGCATGTGAACAAGGCTTTCGGCGACCGGGTGATCCTGAGGGATTTTTCGCTGCGGGTCATGCGCGGTGAATGCGTGGCCTTTGTCGGCCCCAATGGTGCAGGCAAGACAACGCTGCTGCGCCTGATCACAGGCGAGACGGAGCCCGATCAGGGCCGCATCCGGCGCGGCACAAACCTTGTGACGGCGGTGTTCGACCAGACCCGCGCGCAGCTCGACCCCAATGCATCGCTTTGGGAGAATCTGACCGGAGATCCGCTGATGCGCGTGTCGGGTCAGGCCGATCAGGTCATGGTGCGCGGCCAACCAAAGCATGTCGTGGGGTATCTCAAGGAATTCCTGTTCGACGAATCGCAGGCCCGCGCGCCTGTCCGGTCCTTGTCCGGGGGCGAAAAGGCGCGGCTTTTGCTCGCGCGGATCATGGCGCAGCCGGCTAATTTGCTGGTGCTCGATGAGCCAACCAATGATCTGGACATCGAAACGCTTGATCTGTTGCAGGATATCCTGAGCGAGTTCGACGGGACTGTGCTGCTGGTCAGCCATGATCGCGATTTCATCGACCGGATCGCGACGACGACGCTGGTGTTCGAGGGCGAGGGGCGGGTCACCGCCTATGCGGGTGGCTGGAGCGATGTGGCCGCGCAACGCCGCGAGAGCGCCCAGATGCCTGAGGCGCGCACTGCGTCCATGCCTGCCAAGGCAGAAGGTGATGCAAGGCAGGGTCAGCCCAAGGCGGCGTCGAAACCGAAGCTGAGTTTCACCGAGGCGCATCGGCTCGATGCCCTGCCAGCCGAAATTGCCCGTCTGGAAGCCGAAATCGCCAAGCTGGGCGTGTTGCTCTCGGATGCGGATCTGTTCACGCGCGAGCCGGTGAAGTTCCGCAAGGCCACAGAGGCACTGTCCGCGCGTCAGACCATGCTCGATGCGCTGGAGGAAGAATGGCTGACCCTCGCGGAGAAGGCCGGCGCCTGAGGCGCGGGCGTCAGTCGCGTCTGGTTCCGCGCCGCAGCAGCCGCCCGATCAGGAACGAGGTGCGCGGGACATAAGTATAGCGCGTGCGGTCTGTGGGCGCAGGACGCATCCGCATCCGCACCAGCCCGAAGACCACCAGCACGATATGCGCAATCGAGATGAAGACGAACATCGCCGCGGGTCCGGCTGTCTCGATCAGCAGTGAGGCGATGAGCGGGCTGGCAATCGCGCCGACCGCATAGAGGAACATCAGCGCGGCAGACAGCTCGACCGCATCAGCGGGATCGGTGAAATCATGCGCATGGGCGGCCGAGATCGAATAGATCGGGAATGTGGTCAGCCCGAAGAACCCGGCTGCGAGAAAGATCGCGACAGCCCCGTGATCAGCGCTGGCGACAGTTGCCACACAAGCCAGCACCGAGGCCACCGAGAGCCAGATGAGCACCACACGCCGGTCGTATTTGTCCGCGAGCCAGCCCACCGGAATCTGCGCCAGCGCGCCACCGAGCACATAGGCCGCCAGAAACAGTGCGATGACCTCGGCGCGCAGACCCACTGACAGCGCGTAAAGCGGGCCGACCATGCGGAAGGCCGCACCCGTGATGCCCGAGACGATCACGCCTGCCGCAGCCAGCGGCGAGGTCGTCCAGGCCATGGCTGGTCGCAGCCCCGGAGCATCACCAACGGGCGGGGCCGCGCTACGCGTCAGAACCAGCGGAAAAAGCGCAGCACAGCACAAGAGCGCCAGCAGATTGTAGGAAACATAAGAGGCCGGTGTCAGCACCCCGATCAGCAGTTGTGCCCCAAGGCTGCCGACAATATCGACGACACGATACACGCCCATCGCGCGCCCGCGGGTCTCATTGGTCAGCTTGGCTTGCAGCCAGGCCTCGATGATTGTGTAGCAGCCCGCGACGGCAAGCCCCGAGGCCATTCTTAGCACTGCCCAGGCCAGTGGGTGGATGACCAGCATATGTGCCAGAATCCCGATCGTCCCGGCAGCGGTCAGCGCCGCAAAGGCGCGCGAATGCCCGACCTGCCCCATCAGGCGCGGCGCCCACCAGCAGCCGATGAAGAAACCGATGAAATGCGCTGAACCCAGGAGTCCGATCTCACCCGCTGTGAATCCCAGCTCTACCCCTGAGAGCGCATCGAGCGGCACAACGCCGCCCAGCCCCAGTTGCAACAGCACGACCGAAAGAAACAGTGCAGCGAAAGAGATCAGAAGACGCATGGCGCAGGGATCCGGAGGGGCGAGGGCCAGCGATCAGCATGGCGCCCGGGCAAAGTGCCGCGTGAGTCGCGCAAGGTCCAGAGCGGAAATCGATTGGCGGGCGCGCGAAGATAAAAGAATCTGGCGCGCTGCGGAAGTCGGCTTCGCAGGCGCGTCAGATTCTTTCGCAAGGGTCATGGATATCGCAACAAAACGAGGCTCTGATGCCCGGTATTGGGGCAATCCAAGAAAAATGAAATTGAGCTCAAATTTTCTCTTGCGGTGCTGAGCTTGATTGCCTAGATAGCGTTTCATCGGCGGCTGAGGTTGCTGGGAGCTGAGGCGAGGGATTGCTGAAGCGGGACTGAAATTCGAGATTGGTAGCTTGGATTGCGCCGTGAGACTGGCGTAGTTCATGTTGTTTTGTCTTGTTGCT
>SKIM01000030.1 GCA_007116445.1 Natronohydrobacter sp. | reverse complement strand
CGCTGGAACGCGCCGCGACCGAACTTTGGGGCGATGAGGCGCCTGCAACCGATGACCTTTATGCCGCGCTCAAGACCCGCCTGAAGCTGCGTCACGGCATCACTGTGCGCGTGGTCCATGTCAGCGCCCTGCCCAAGACCCTGCGCCAATATTCCCAGGCCCGCGCCGAAGTCCTGCTGTCGGAAGCGCTGGACCATCCCAACCGGGTGTTTCAGCTGGTGCATGTGCTGGGGCTGATCGAATGCCGCACGATCCTTGAGGCGTTGCTCGATGGCTCGGGCATCGAGGATGAACAGGGCCGCGTGCGCTGCAAGGTCGAGCTCGCCAATTACTTCGCCGCTGCTGCGCTGATGCCCTATGACGCCTTTCTGACCGAGGCGCGCAACTCGAAATACGATTTCGACTATCTCGCGACCCGCTTCGGCGTCAGTTTCGAACAGGCCTGCCACCGCGCCACGGCGCTGCAACGCGAAGGCGCGCAGGGCGTGCCCTTCTTCTTTCTGCGCCTCGACAAGGCAGGCAATGTCACCAAACGCTTCAATGCCACCGATTTTCATCTGGCCGAATATGGCGGGGCCTGCCCGAAACTCGACGTGCATATGACCTTCCGACTGCCGGGCCGGATCGTGTCGCAAGTGGTCGAAATGCCCGACAGTTCACAATATTTCGTCTTCGCCCGCACAGTTGACCGCCCGACTTTTGAACGTCACGGGCAGGACAACCGCCTGGCCGTCGCCATGGGCTGCACCATCGGTCACGCCACGGAAATCGGCTATGCTGAAGGGATCGCGCTGAACGGCGCGCAGGCCACCCCCATCGGGATCAATTGCCGCATCTGCCCGCGCGCAGGCTGCGAACAACGCGCCCATCAGGCGAGCGTGCTCAAGACCGCCGTTGACGAAAGCCGCCGCGGCGCCACGCGCTATGATGCCTGACACCTGCGCCACACTGTCGGCCTGACCGATTAATCTCAATTTCACCTTCACACATTAGCTTATAGAAATGTTGCAGGGACAAAGCCCGACAGCGCCGATCTGACGCGGAGCGAAGGCATGATTCGATAACGATGACAGATTTTTTCGACCTTTCGCCTGATCCTGCCGCCATCCTGACGGCAGGGGGCCGGTTTGACGCCGTCAATCAGGGCTGGACGGCTGTGCTGGGCTGGGGCCAGCCGGGCCTGAACAATCAGGCATTTTCCGATCTGGTGCATCCCGAAGACAGGGCATCTCTGAACGCCCTGCTGGTCAGTCTGACCGCAGACCACCCCCATATCCGCAGCTGCGCACGCCTGCAGCGGGCGGACGGGGACTGGCTGCCGCTCGATCTCAGCTTGCGCAAATGTCCGGATACAGCCCGCATCGCGATCACGGCACGCCAGGTTACACCCGACCATGCGCGATTGCGCATGGCGATCGAATCGCTGCCGGACGGGTTCATTCTCTATGACGCGGAAAACCGGCTTCTGACCTGCAACACCCAGTTTCGCGAATTCTTCGCGCCAATCGCCCCGATCCTGCATCCTGGCGCCAGGCTCGAGGACGTGCTGCACGCCATGATTGCAGAGCGGGTCTTCCCCGATTCGGACGCGCGACCAGCGCAGTGGTTCGAGCATTATGCCAAACCGCCCCCCGATGCAGGCGTCGACTATGAGTTGCGTTTTCACGGCGACCGCTGGCTGCGCATCAATGAACGCCGCACCCCCGAAGGCGGGCGGGTGGCGCTGTGCATCGACATCACCGCGACAGTGAATAGCCGCAACCGCATCAAGCACGCCGAAGCCGCGGCCCATGCTGCGCGCGAAAGACTGACAGCCGCGATCGAAGCGCTGGAAGATGGCTTTGTGCTCTTCGATGCCGAAGACCGGCTGATCCTGTGCAACCAGCGTTACAGGCAGATGCATGCGCCGATCAGCGATCTGATCAGGCCAGGCGTCCATTATGGCGACATCCTGCGCGCCGGGCTGAAACAGCAGATCTTCTCCGAAGCCATCGGGATGGAAGACGCCTGGTATGCCCATACCATCGACGCCCCGCCCCCGAAGGGACATGAAATGGAAGTCGGCCTGTCCGACGGGCGCTGGCTTCGTGTCGTGGAGCGCCCGACCCCCGAAGGCGGGCGCGTCGGGCTGCGCATCGACATCACCCATCAGGTCGAAAGTCGGCAGCGGGCCGAGCGCGCCGAAGCCGATGCCCGCAGCGCCCGCGAGCGGCTCAGCGCCGCAATCGAAGCACTGGAAGACGGTTTCGTGCTCTTTGACGCCGAAGATCGTCTGGTGATGTGCAATCGAAAATACCGTGAATTCTATCGGATGGCCGCATCGGTCATGCAACCCGGCACCTCGTTTGAGACGATCCTGCGCACCAGTGCCGAACGCGGCGAGATTGCCGATGCAGTCGGGCGGGTGGAAGCGTGGCTCGAAACACGGCTCGGGCAGCACCGGGCAGGCACGGGCCAATTCGAGCAGCACCTCAGCGACGGGCGGGTGTTGCGGATCCACGAGACACAGACCGCCGATGGCGGCCGCGTCGGCCTGCGCGTCGATGTGACCGAACTGCATCAGGCCCGCCAACGCGCCGAAGCGGCCAACCGCGCGAAATCGGATTTCCTGTCCAACATGAGCCATGAAATCCGCACGCCCATGAATGCTGTGCTGGGCATGGCCGATCTGCTGGCCGAAACATCGCTCAACGCGGATCAGCAGGACATGCTCAACACCATCCGCGAGTCCGGCTGGAGCCTCTTGTCACTGATCAACGATATCCTTGACCTCGCAAGGGTGGAGGCGGGCAAGCTGACATTGGACGAGGAACCTTTCATTCCCGCTGATCTGATCGACAGCATCATCGCGCTGCACCAAGCCAATGCGCGCAGCAAGACGGTCACGCTCTGCGTTGATCAGACCCCGCAAACCAGCCTTGCGCGGCTGGGCGACGCATCGCGCATTGCCCAGATCCTGCATAACGTGATCGGCAATGCCGTGAAATTCACCGAACAGGGCGAGATTCGCATGACTGTGGATGCCAGCAGCCCTGATGCGATCACATTCCGCATCGATGACACCGGGATCGGCATGACGGAGGAACAGCTGGCGCGGGTTTTCGACCCGTTCGAGCAGGCCGAAGCCGGAACCACGCGGCGCTTTGGCGGCACCGGGCTGGGGATGTCCATCGTCAAACGCCTTGTGCAGATGATGAAAGGCGAGGTCACCGTCAAAAGCGCGCTGTCGCAAGGCACCTCCATCACGATCCGGCTGGGCCTGCCGCTGAGCGAAGAGCCACGCAAGCGCGCCAGCGTGACCGAACCGACCTCAGGCTCTGGCGCGATCGGCCTTGCGGATTGTCGGCTGCTCGTCGTCGATGATAATGCCGCCAATCGCAAGATCCTTGCCGCCTATCTGGACAAGCTGCAGCTGACAGCGGAATTCGCGGTCAACGGGGCAGAGGCCTGCGCGCTGTGGCAAAAGGCGGAATTCGATCTGATCCTGATGGATATTTCCATGCCGGTCATGGGCGGCGTCGAAGCGCTCGCCGAAATGCTCAAGCGCAGCAAGGCCACAGGCCGTCCAAGCCCCAGAGTGATCGCTGTGACCGCGAATGTGATGCATGAACAGGTCGCGCAATACCGCGCCCAAGGCTTCATCGACATCATCCACAAGCCGATCCGGTTCAGCGAGCTGCAAGCCATATTACGCCGCCACACAAGCCGAAGCCCATCACGGCTCAGCGTGTAAACAGCACTTGCCCCCGGACATGCTTCGCCCCGGCCGCTGCTGCTCAGACAGCGACCGAATGCCGCGCCGTGCTGCTTGGCAGATAGGCGTCAAATGCCGCCGCTGCGATCCGCACCAAGGGCCGGCCGAGTGCCGTCATGCGCAGCTGCGCGCCCGCCAGCGTCAACAGCCCGTCGGCCTGCATCTCCTCCAGCGCAGGCCGCGCATCCTCCCACCAGCCCGCAGGCGCACCATGTTTCGCACCAATGGCCGCGACATCGACATGACCATCGCACATCAGCCGCTCGATCACCTCGGCGCGCAGCCGGTCATCCTCAATGAAGGGCAGACCCTTGCCGACAGGCAGCCGCCCTTCCAGCACGGCGCGCGACCAGGCCCCGGTTTCGGCGATATTCTGCACATAGCCCGACGGCGTGCGCCCGATGGAGGTCGCGCCAAGCGCCACCAGTGTTTCGGCCTGATCGGTGGTGTAGCCCTGGAAATTGCGCCGCATCCGACCCTCGCGCGCCGCGACCGCCAGCCCGTCATGGGGCAGCGCGAAATGATCGAGCCCGATGGCCAGATACCCCGCCGCTTCCAGCGCGCAGGCAGCGGCCTGCGCCTGCGCGCGCCGCGCCTCTGCGCCGGGCAGGGCGGCATCTTCGATCATGCGCTGGTTCTTCGCCATCCAGGGCACATGCGCATAGCCAAACAGCGCAATCCGGTCGGGGCGCATCTCCGCACTCAGCCGCACAGTCTCGACCAGGCTCTCGACCGTCTGATGCGGCAGACCATAGATCAGGTCGAAATTGATCCCCGACACCCCCGCTGCGCGCAGCTGCTCGACCGACTGGCGCACCATCGCCGGGGGCTGCACCCGGTTGATCGCCTTTTGCACCCGCATATCGAATTCCTGCACGCCGAAACTGGCGCGGGTGAAGCCCAGCGCGCCGATCCGCGCCGCCATCTCAGCCGTCAGGGTGCGCGGATCGCTCTCGATGGCGATCTCGGCATCGGGCGCGAAATCCCAATGCGCGCGGACCTCGGCCATCAGCATCGCCAGATCATCGGGCGTCAGCGCCGTGGGCGTGCCCCCGCCCCAATGCAGATGCGAGATCGTCATCCGCCCCGGCAGGGCAGCGGCGGTCAACGCGATCTCGCGGCGCAGCGTCGCGGCATACTCCGCCACTGGCTCATAGCGCGCGGCAAGTTTCATGTTGCACCCGCAATACCAGCACATCTGCCGACAAAACGGCACATGCAGATAGAGCGAGACAGGCGCGGCCGGGTCCAGCCGCGCCAGCCAGTCACGATAGCGCGGCTCGGCGAAATCCTTCTGGAAATGGGGCGCCGTCGGGTAACTGGTATAACGCGGCGTCGCGCGGCTGGCATAGCGGTCGAGAACGGAGCTCATCAAGCGGCCTTTCGGGTTGTTCCCCATCGCCTGCGGCGCAGATGCGGGGATTATTCGGATCCTTCACGAAAGGATAGTCTGCGATGTGTCAATTCACATTGACATGCATCAAATGCAGCTCAGCGCCCGAAAATCGCTTCGGCCTCGGCCCGGCCCTTGGGCTGCAACACCAACAAGCCGCCATCCCGCGTGATCAACCCGCGATCATGCGCGCGCAGCACGACCGCGCGGGCGCGCGGCTCCGACCAGCGCAGATGCGACACCAGCGCGCGCAGGGTGTTTTCCTCGGCCATCGCGGGGGTGCCTGCATGGGTGAACAGATGCGCGACCAGCGCCCGGCAATCGTGATCCAGCCGCATCACCCGCCGCTGCATCGCCTGCGCGACCACCCCCCGCCCCGGCGCGAAGAACAGTGCCAGCGCGAACCAGACGCCCGTCATGCTGGCCATCATCCCGCCGATGGACACGTTCCAGCGCAGCGCCAGCACATAGCCCAGCCCGCAGGCCGCGACCGACAGCGCCACGGCCAGCACCAGCATCAGCCACAGCCGCCGGGTCAGCAGATAGGCCGTCGCAGGCGGCACGATGACAAAGGCGATGAACAGGATCGCGCCCACCGCGTCAAAGGCCGCGACTGCGGTGACACTGGTCAACGTCAGGACCGCGTAATGCAGCGCCCCCGGCAGGAAGCCCAGCGCCGCCGCCAGTCCGGGGTCGAAACTCGCCAGTTTCAGCTCTTTCCAGAACAGCAGCACAAAGCCCAGATTGATGACCAGAACCACGCCCAGCGTCACCACGGCAACCGGCACCCCCACGCCTGCAAGCTGCCATGTCGTCAGCCAGACAAAGCCGATTTCGCCCAAAAGCACTGTGTCCACATCGATATGCACATTGCGCGCATGGATCGAGATCAGGATCACCCCGGCAGCAAACAGCGCGGGAAAGACCAGTCCGATCGCCGCATCCATCTTGACCAGTCTGGAGCGCGCCAGCGCCTCGGTCAGCACCACGGTCAGCACACCCGTCAGCGCCGCGCCCAGCACCTGCACAGGGCCAGAGCTTTGCCCGGTCAAGAGCCAGACCGTGATGATCCCGAAAACGATGGAATGGCTGATCGCATCAGTCAGCATGGCATTGCCGCGCAGCACCAGGAACGTGCCGAGGATCGCCGCCGAACTGCCAGTCAGCACGCCCGTCAGCACGATCATGGCCGGGATGGAGGCGAAGATCTCCGCGATCATCGCGACGGCTCCGCAGGGGCACCCGACAGGGCGCGAGCCTCGGCATGGCCGGCTTCGGTCAATTCCCAATGCGGGCTTGGATCTGGCGGTTGGCGCGTTGCGCGGATCAGGCCGCGCCGTTCAAGCGATGCAAGCCGCGCAGGCGTGGGCATTGCGCCGAGCGCCGTGGCCAGCACGCCGCGCGCGACCCTGTGGCCCCGGTCGTCATGGTCGCGCGCGACGCTTTGCAGCGCCGCCAGGACGCGCCCGTCGCTGATCCGCGCTTGCGCGCGGCGCGCGGCCATGGCCTGCCACACCAGCCCCCGCCCCGGCGCCAGAAGCAGCGACACGATGACGACGGCTGTCGCGACCAGCACCACGACCGGCCCTGTCGCCAATCCCCGCGTCGTCGCACTGATCAGCGCGCCGACCGCGCCCGCGACCGCGCCGATCAGCGCCGAAAGCCCCACCATCGCGCCGAGGCTTCGCGTCCATTGCCGTGCCGCCGCTGCAGGTGCGATCAGTAGCGCGACCATCAGCACCACACCCACCAGCTGCAACCCGACCACGATGGCCAGCGCGACCATGACTGTCAGCACCGCTTCCAGCAGCGTCACCCTGAACCCTTGCGCGCGGGCGAAATCGGGATCGAAGCTGACCAGTTTGAATTCCTTCCACAGCGCCAGCACCAGCCCCAGCGCCACAAGGCCCACCCCGCCCATGATCCACAGATCCGCAGGCTGGATCGCCGCGGCCTGCCCGAACAGAAAGGTCATCAGCCCCAGACTGCCGGCCCCGCCCTGCCCCTGAATGACCGTCACCAGCACCACGCCGACCGCGAAAAACACGCTCAGCACGATGCCCAGCGCGGCGTCGGTTTTCAGCTGCGTGCGCCGGATGATCAGCATCATGCACAGCGCCGCCAGCGCGCCTGTTGCGAATGCGCCCAACATCACCGCGCCCAGATTGCGCCCGCCTGCGATCAGAAAACCCAGACAGACCCCCGGCAGCGCCGCATGGCTGAGCGCATCGCCCAGCAGGCTCTGGCGGCGCAGCACGGCAAACGCGCCCAACATGCCCGAAATCGCGCCCAGGAGCGCCGCGCCCGTCAGCACGGTCTGCACGATCGCGCTCGACGCGAGGCCCATCACAGCGCAGCGCCCGCCGGGTCCGCGATCAGGGCCAGATGCCGCCCATAGGCCGCGCGCAGATTTTCCGGCGTATACGTCTCGCGCACCGGACCTTGCGCGATGATCCGGATATTGAGCATCACCATCCAGTCGAAATAGCTCTGCACCGTGGTCAGGTCGTGATGCACCACGATGACCGTGCGTCCCGCATCGCGCAGCCGCTTCAAAAGCGCGATGATCACTGCTTCGGTCGCCGCATCGACACCCGCCATCGGCTCATCCAGGATCAGGATCGGCGCGTCCTGCACCAGCGCGCGGGCCAGGAAAACGCGCTGTTGTTGCCCCCCTGACAACTGGCTGATCTGGCGATCCGCGTAATCCTGCATCCCCACTTCCGCCAGAGCCGCCAACGCGCGGGCGCGGGCCGCGCGACCGGGGCGCCGGAACCAGCCGAGGCTTCGATAAAGCCCCATTTCCACCACATCGCGCGCATTGGTCGGGAAATCCCAATCGACACTATGGCGCTGCGGCACATAGCCGATCTGGCCGCGCATCTGCGCCACGGGTCGGCCCAGAAAGCGCACATGCCCGGCCACCGGGCGCACCAGGCCCAGCGCGGCCTTGATCAGCGTCGATTTGCCCGCGCCGTTCGGCCCGATGATCGCACACATCACCCCCGGCGGAATATCCAGATCGATATCCCACAGCGCAGGCGTGTCGCCATAACTGACCGTCAGATCCTCGACATGGAGCGCCTGATCGGGTTCGTGCAACTGGTCTTCACGCATGCGATCTCCCGGTTTCAGGGCGCAAGCCCCCATGTCACGGCCCAATCCTGCAGCGCGTCAGGCCAGTCGGGCAGCATGCCCCCCAGCGCTTCGGTCACGATCTGCGTATTGGCGCGGATCATTCCGATATAGGTGCCCTCCGGCGTGCCGTCATCCCCCATCGCATCCGAGAAGAGCGCGCCGCCGATCTCGACATCATGACCCAGACTGCGCACTTCCGTCACCAAGGCCTCGATGGTGCGCGGATTGATCGTCGTTTCCACGAAAACCGCCGGGACATTGCGCTCGACAACGAAAGCCGCCACAGCGCGGATATCGCCGATACTCGCTTCAGATTCGGTCGAAATTCCCTCGATGGCCTCGCTCGCTTCCATCCCGTAGGCATCGGCGAAATAATGGAATGCGTCATGCGCGGTGACCAGAATCCGCTGGCCCTCGGGGATCGAGGCAATGGCCTGAGCGACCCAGCCATGCAACGCATCAAGCTGTGCGTCGAGCTGCGCCACCCGCGCGGCCATCATCTCCGCGCAATCGGGGCGCTGTTCGGCAATGGCGTCGGCAATCACCGGTGCGATCTGCGCCCAGCGGCTGACATCCATCCACAAATGCGGATCGACCGCGCCCGGCTCATCAGGGTCGTCGAGCAGATCCGCGGCGTCAAAACTGGCGCGCAACAGACCCACGGTCGGGGTGCGGCCGCTGAACCCGGCCAGCACTTCGGCCAGTCGCGCCTCCAGCGTCGGATCGACATAGAACACCAGCTCAGCATCCGCGAGCTTCGCAACATCCGCAGGCGTCGCGCGGTAGGAATGCGGATCACTGCCCGCGCCCAGAAGTGCGCTGACCTGCGCACATTCCCCGGCCACATCGGCCGCAACATCCGCGATCATTCCGACCGTCGCCAGAACATTCAGCGAATTGGCCTGCAAGCCCGACCCCCCGGCCAGTGCCAAGGCCGCGGCCATCGATAGTGTCTGCAAGGTTTTGGTCGCCATGCGCCCCCCAGATAGAGAAGTGATTCGTGTCAGCAGAATATGCAAATGAGAAGCGTTTGCAAGAAATCCTGTCAAAATCTGCGCATTTATTGAACCTGACGGGAAAACAGTGCGAAACCACCTGAGAAACAAAGAAATTTTGCGCGAGTAATATAATTTCGTCGCAACTATAAGTTTACATATCGTTACTGGAATGACACAATTTACAGGCACACTTCTCAGGGAAGGCAGCTGAATTGCCTTGCCAAAAAGGGAATAGCCCAATGCACGACCTGCTTTCCATCTTCGCGACACTCTACAGCTACCTGATCCTGTCCCTCGCGCTGGCTCTCGCTGGCGGGTTCCGAATTCACGCAGCCGAGCGCGACAAAACCGACACCAACGTAAACCATTAAGCGAAGCTTCCGCTTTCCATTCTTGATCCGACGCCGGTTTTTGCGCATGTTTGCCGCGCAAAGCGCAGAGGCCCCATGACGGATCACAAGAGCGGCGCCAACTGGTTTCTGGCGCAGATCAAACCCAACAGCCACAGGATCGCTGAGCGCAACCTTGCGCAGCAGGGGTTCACGACCTTTATCCCGATGCATGAAGAAACCCGCCGCACCCGCGGAAAATTCGTTACCCAGACGCGCCCGCTCTTTCCGGGCTACCTCTTTGTGGCGCTCAACAAGCTGCAGGGCGGCTGGCGGGCGGTCAATTCGACTTATGGCATCTCGCGACTGGTCAGTATCGGGCACGACCCGACGCCAGTGCCCGCTGCTCTGGTGACGCAATTGCAACTGCGTTGCAGCACTGCCCCCGAAGACGACCCGGCGCAAAGCTTCGGCGCAGGGGATCAGGTGATGGTGACCAAAGGCCCGTTTTCCAGCTTTCTCGCGACGGTCGAAAGCATGTCACCCGAGCGCCGTGTCTGGCTGCTGATGGAATTGATGGGCAACCAGACCCGCGTCGCCGTCGACCCCAGTGACCTGCGCCTCTGCTGAGCTGTTCAGACCGGATGCTCCGCATCCGCCTCCGGGGCCCAGACCCGAACCAGCCGATGCAAGGCCACCTGTGCCTGCAAGCGCTGGGCAAGCAGAAACATGCCGCCGATCTTGCGATGCAAAAACAGCAGATCAGCGGGCGGCACATGCCAGAAATCGCGCGCCTGCCCCAGCGCCTGGCCCGCCTGCGCCAGATCGGCAATCAGGGTCGAGCGCCCGAAATCATAAGCGGACGCCTGGCGCAGCGGCGCGCTGGCCTGCAGCGCAAGATCCGTGATCAGGGCCTGACGCGCCCCGGGATGGGATGCGGTGAAATAGCCGATCTCGATCATCCGGGCGCGGGTCGCCTCATGGTCGCAGGCCAGCAGCGCGCCAAGCAACGCACGGTAGCGCTCTGCGACCTCGGCGCTGATCGACCGCGCCGCGCCGAAATCCAGCAGCACGATCCGCCCGTCCGGGGCCAGTCGGTAATTGGCGAAATTCGGGTCCGTCTGCATCTGTCCCAGCGCAAAAATCTCGCGCAACACCAGCGAGATCAAATCACGCGCCGCCCGGTCGCGCGTGGCCTGAGGTGCCGTGACAAGCGCGTCAATCGGCTGGCTGTCGATGAACTCCATCGCCAGAATCCGCGCCGTGGACAAAGGCGCATGCAGACGCGGCACGATGAAAGCCGCATCATCGGCCAGCGCCGCGCCATAAGCAGACAGCGCCGCCGCCTCGCGGGTGTAATCCGCCTCGTCATACAGCTGCGCCCGCCCCTCGGCCAGCAAAGGCGCGATATCGAGATCGCGCGGCAACAGACCGGGCATTCGCAGCAACCGCCCCAGAGTCGCAATATCGCTGTCGATACTCGCGGCGACGCCCGGAAACTGCACCTTGATCGCCAGCTCCTGCCCGTCGCGCAACACAGCGCGATGCACCTGCCCGATCGACGCGGCGGCAATCGGCTGCACGTCGAAACGCTGAAACTGCCGCGCCCAGTCCGGCCCCCATTCGGCGCTCAGCATCGCCTTGAGCTGGCGCGGCGGCATCGCGGGCGCCGCCGCCTGCAACTGGGCCAGAATCGCGGTCAATTCAGCCGGCAGCACCAGCCCGTTTTCCATTGACAGCATCTGCCCCAGCTTCATCGCCGCGCCGCGCAGATGCGCCAGCCCGCCCGCCAGTCGCAATGCATTGGCCGGGCTCAGCGCAGCCTGGGCCAGGTCAGGACGGTTGCCGCGCAGCATCTGCGCCACCGCACCGCCCAGCGTCGCCCCGATCATGCCGCCTGCGACCCGCCCCATATGCAGGTTGCGCGACAAGGCACGTTCAGGAACAGGGCGCGGTTGAAACTCACTCATGACGCAGGAGATGGGGCAGTCGCGCCTGACGTCCAGATCTGCCCAAGGGACTCCCGATCAAAAACCTCCGCAGGGCCGAGTGTCCAGAACCCGCATGACCGCCAGACCCGCGCCGATCCGCATCGCGGGCGGCCATCTCAAAACTCAAAAACCCCCGCCTGAAGGCAGGGGTTTTGAAAATGGCGCGGTTGACGGGGCTCGAACCCGCGACCCCCGGCGTGACAGGCCGGTACTCTAACCAACTGAGCTACAACCGCGCGATGCAGGCGATCTACGCAATCCGCCCCGCCGCGTCAAGCCCAAAGCGCAAAGAAATCCGCGCAATCACTCCCGCGACCGCGGTGCAGGCGCGCGCAGTGCCAGATAGGCCAGCACGCCCAGATAGATCAGATCCGCCACGACCAGCGTGGCCCAGGTCCGCATCACCAGAAGCCCTGCGAAAGCGCTCATGCCGACCAGCACCCAGACCGCATTTTCGCGCGCGATCCGCACCCCCTTGATCGACGGCGTGGGCAGGCGCGAGACCATCAACAGCCCCACCCCGGCCAGATACAGCGCCACGAGAACCGGCGCGCGGGTCGGATCAACCAGCTCTGACAGCCCCAGAAACACGGGCAAAAGCCCCAGCATCGCCCCTGCAGGCGCGGGAACACCCACGAAATGGCGGGCAGGGGCTTCATCGGGTGCCGCGCGCGAGATATTGAACCGCGCCAGCCGCAGACACCCGCAGACCGCAAAAATCAGGACGAAAATCCAGCCCGCGCCCGCCATTGGCCCTGAAAGCGCATAGCCGAAGACCAGAAAGCCCGGCGCAACGCCAAAACTGACGAAATCCGCGAAACTGTCCAGTTCCGCCCCGAAGGAGCTTGCGGCATTCAGCTTGCGCGCCAGCATCCCGTCGAACCCATCCATGATGGCTGCGAAAATGATCAGCGCGGCGGCCAGCTCGAACCGCTCGTCAAAAGTGAAACGAATCGCGCTCAGACCCGCGCACATGCCCAGGATCGTCACCAGATTGGGGACAAGCTGCAGCAGCGGCAGGCGGTCGCGCGGTGCCATCTCAGCGCGTATCCGCAATCCGGCGCGGCTCGGCGCTGGTCAGATCGGCGATCACGGTTTCACCGGAAATCATCGTCTGGCCCAGCGCGACCAGTGGCTCCGCGCCTTCGGGCAGATAGACATCGACGCGGCTGCCAAAGCGGATCATCCCGAACCGCGCCCCGGTTTGCAGATCCGAGCCTTCCTCGACCTCGCACAGGATCCGCCGCGCGACCAGCCCCGCGATCTGCACCACGGCGATCTTGCGCCCGTCGGCCATCTCGATCGCCATGGAATTGCGCTCATTATCCACGCTCGCCTTGTCGAGCGAGGCATTCAGGAACTTCCCCGGCCGGTAAGCGATCTTTGCGATGCGCCCGCCAATCGGCATGCGGTTCACATGGCAGTTGAACACATTCATGAAGACCGACACCCGCGTCAGCGCCTGATCGCCCATCTCCAGCTCGGCAGGCGGCACGGCAGGTTCAATCAGCGAGATCACCCCATCCGCCGGACTGACCATCAGGCCCTCGCGGATCGGCGTCTGCCGCTCCGGGTCGCGGAAGAAGTAGTAACACCAGACCGTCAGGCCCACCCCGATCCAACCCAAAGGCTCCGCGATCAGGAACAAGAGCACTGTCACACCGGCGAAGATGCTGATGAACTTGTAGCCTTCCTTGTGAATCGGCTTCACCACGGTCGAAAGCATGTCCTGTGCCATTCATGGCCTCCCTGAACCCTAAAGCGGGGCAATATCACCCAGCGCCCGCTGCGCATGAAACTCGGCGACGAAAGCGCTCAGCCTGCCTGCGGCAATCGCGTCGCGCAGCCCCTGCATCAACCGCTGGTAATAGCGCAAGTTGTGCCAGGTCAAAAGCATCGAGCCGATGATCTCGTCGGATTTGATCACATGATGCAGATAGGCGCGGCTATAGCCTGTGCAGGCGGGGCAATCGCAACCCTCTTCCAGCGGGCGCGGATCATCACGGTGGCGCGCATTGCGCAGATTGACCGAGCCGCGCGCCGTCCAGCCCTGCCCTGTCCGCCCGGAACGCGAGGGCAGCACGCAATCGAACATATCCACGCCGCGTTCCACCGCACCGACGATATCATCGGGCTTGCCCACCCCCATCAGATAGCGCGGCTTGTCCTCGGGCAGTTGGCCGGGCGCATAGTCGAGCACGCCAAACATCGCCCCCTGCCCCTCGCCCACGGCCAGACCGCCGATGGCGTAGCCATCGAACCCGATGGCACGCAGCGCCTCGGCGCTTTCGGCGCGCAGATCCGGCTCAAGCCCGCCCTGCTGGATGCCGAACAGCGCATGGCCGGGCCGGTCGCCGAAGGCATCGCGCGAGCGCTGCGCCCAGCGCATCGACAGCTGCATCGAGGCCGCGATCGTCTTGCGATCCGCAGGCAGCGCGGGACATTCATCGAAACACATCACGATATCCGAGCCCAACAGCCGCTGGATCTCCATCGACCGCTCCGGCGTCAACAGATGCTTGGAGCCGTCAATATGGCTGGCAAAACGCACGCCTTCCTCGGTGAGCTTGCGCAAAGACGCCAGCGACATGACCTGAAACCCGCCCGAATCCGTCAGGATCGGCCGGTCCCAGTTCATGAAGCGGTGCAGGCCCCCCAGCGCCGCGATCCGCTCGGCTGTCGGGCGCAGCATCAGATGATAGGTATTGCCCAGCAGGATATCCGCGCCTG
>SKIM01000143.1 GCA_007116445.1 Natronohydrobacter sp. | reverse complement strand
CCCCGGGATATTTGGACAAGGATGAAGGAAAAGTCACAATGAGCCCCAGAGATGAAATACCAAACCTGAACGGTCGCGATGGTGAGGGCTCGGTGCAGGTGCATCTGGACCCGGCCACGAAGATCGAGGGCGCGACTGTGTTTTCGGTCTATGGCAAGGGCGGAATCGGCAAATCGACGACCTCGAGCAACCTGTCGGCAGCCTTTGCAGCGCAGGGCAAGCGCGTGTTGCAGATCGGCTGTGACCCCAAGCATGACAGCACATTCACGCTGACGGGCCGCTTGCAGCCCACCGTGATCGACATTCTGAAAGAGGTGGATTTCCACCCCGAAGAACTGCGCCCCGAGGATTTCGTCACTGAGGGCTGGGGCGGTGTGATGTGTGTCGAAGCGGGCGGGCCGCCTGCGGGCACAGGCTGCGGTGGTTATGTCGTGGGCCAGACAGTGAAGCTCTTGAAGCAACATCATCTGCTTGATGACACGGATGTGGTGATTTTCGATGTGCTGGGCGATGTGGTCTGCGGTGGTTTTGCAGCCCCCTTGCAGCATGCCGACAAGGCGGTGATCGTCACTGCCAATGATTTTGACTCGATCTATGCGATGAACCGCATCATTGCAGCGGTGCAGGCGAAATCGGCCAATTACAAGGTGCGGCTGGCGGGTTGCATCGCCAATCGATCGCGCGCGACGGATGAAGTGGACCGGTTCTGCGACACAGTCGGTTTCAAGCGCATCGGGCATATGCCGGATGTCGATGCGATCCGGCGTTCGCGCCTGAAGAAGAAGACGCTCTTCGAGATGGACCCCGATGAGGACGTGCTGGCCTGCCGCGCCGAATACATGCGGCTGGCCGAAGCGCTTTACAACGGCACGGAAGCCATGAACCCCGCCCCCCTGCCTGACCGCGATATTTTCGAGCTTCTGGGATTTGACTGATGCGTGATCTGACGCCCACACCGAGCTATGACGCGACTCGCAGCCAGGTGGCAGATTATTTCGATGGCACGGCAACCCGCGTCTGGGAGCGGTTGACCTCGGATGCGCCGGTTTCGCGCATCCGCCAGACTGTGCGCGAGGGGCGTGATACGATGCGCGCGTTGATGCTGGCGCAATTGCCCGAGGATTTGCGCGGGGCGCGGGTGCTCGATGCAGGCTGCGGGACCGGCGCGGCGTCAGCGGAACTGGCGGCGCGCGGGGCGGATGTGACCGCGATTGACATCTCGCCGAAGCTCGTCGAGATCGCAGCGGCGCGCATGCCCGAAGGTCTGGCGGGGCGCGTCGATTTCCGCGCGGGCGACATGCTCAGCCCCGCGCTGGGTCGTTTCGATCATGTCATCGCCATGGACAGCCTGATCTACTACACGCGGCCTGATCTGGAAGTCGCGCTGGAGGAGTTGCGCGCCCGCACCGGGCAGATCGTCTTCACGCTGGCGCCGCGCACAGCGCTGCTGATGGCGATGTGGCATGTCGGCCGCGCCTTTCCGCGCGCGGATCGCTCGCCCACGATGATCCCGCATGACCATCGCCGGATCAATGTCGCGGGGCTTGGCCGGATCGGCCGGGTGTCGCGAGGTTTCTACATCTCGGAATGTCTGGAGGTGCGCGCATGATCATCCCCAAGGCGATGTTCTCCAAGATCGGTGTTTCCTGGCTGCCCTTCGCGGATGCGGCCTCGGAAGGCCTGCCGCTGCGCCAGATCCTGCGTCTGAGCCTGTTTCAGGTCTCGGTCGGCATGGCGACCGTGCTGCTGCTGGGCACGCTGAACCGGGTGATGATCGTCGAGCTGTCGCTCGCGGCATCGCTCGTGGCTTTCATGATCGCGCTGCCCGTGTTGATCGCGCCCTTCCGCGCGCTGCTGGGGTTCAAATCGGATAATCACCGCTCGGCCATCGGCTGGAAGCGCATTCCCTATCTGTGGTTCGGCTCGCTCTGGCAATTCGGCGGGCTGGCGATCATGCCCTTCGCGCTTCTGGTGCTGACCGGCGATGTCGTCCATGACGTGCCCTTCGCAGGCGAGGTCATTGCGGCACTGGCCTTTTTGATGACCGGCTTCGGGCTGCATATGACCCAGACCGCGGGCATTGCGCTGGCCGCAGACCGGGCCGATGACGAGACGCGGCCGCGCGTCGTGGCGCTGCTTTACGTCACCTTCCTTGCGGGCATGGCGATTTCGGCGCTGATCGTGGGCTGGCTTTTGCGCGATTTCAGTGACTTGCGGCTGATTCAGGTGGTGCAGGGCTGCGCGGTTTTCACGCTGGCGCTGAATGTGATTGCGCTGTGGAAGCAGGAAAAGATCAAGCCCATGACGCGCGAGGAGCGTGCGGCCCCCAAGCCCGCCTTCCGCGACGCCTGGCGCGACTATATGAGCGGCGGGCAAGCCGGACGGCTGCTGGCCGTGGTCTTTGTGGGCGGGCTTGCCTTCAACATGCAGGATGTGCTGCTGGAACCCTATGGCGGCGAGATCCTGGGCCTGTCGGTCGCGGCGACCACGACACTGACGGCTGTCTGGGCGACCGGCGCGCTGGTGGGCTTCTGGCTGGCCGCGCGTTGGCTTTCGCAGGGGATTGACCAGTTCCGCATGGCCGCGCGCGGTATTCTGGCGGGGATCTTCGCCTTCTCGGCGGTGATCTTCGCAGGGCCGCTGCAATCGGCGGGAATTTTCTTCGCAGGGGCGTTCGGGATCGGCTTCGGGCTGGGCCTGTTTGCGGTTGCCACATTGACAGCCGCGATGGAAATGCCCCGGCGCGGGATTGTCGGCGGTGGCATGGCGCTGGGCGCATGGGGGGCGGCGCAAGCGACAGCGGCGGGCCTTGCAGTGGCGCTGGGCGGCGGCATTCGCGACACGGTGCAGGGGCTGGCCAATGCGGGCCATCTGGGCGCTGGTCTGATGACGCCCGATATCGGCTATTCGGTCGTTTACCATCTCGAGATCGGGCTTTTGTTCGTGACCCTCATCATTCTCGGTCCGCTGGTGCGGACCCGGATTTTCGACCCAACCCAAGAACGTAACCAACGGATCGGCCTTGCCGATTTCCCGACCTGACCCAATGGAAGGAAAGACCCATGGACACTCCCTATGGCTGGCTGTTTTTCGGCAATTTCGACCTCGCGCTGATCTCGCTCTACATGTTCTGGATCTTCTTTGCCGGGCTGATCTATTACATCCAGCGCGAGAACCAGCGCGAAGGCTATCCGCTGGAAAACGAGGATGGCTCGTTGACGCAATCCAACCTCTCGACGCCTGAACCCAAGACCTTCCTGCTGCCCCATGGCCGCGGCGAATACAAAGCCCCGAATTACGAGCGCGAGACGCGTGATCTGGCGCTGGCACCGACTTCGGGCGGCACAGGCTTTCCCTTCGCGCCCACGGGCGACGCGATGAAGGACGGGGTTGGCCCGGCCTCCTGGTCGGCGCGCCGCGACGAGGCGGAACTCGATGGTCACGGCCATGCCAAGATCCAGCCGATGGCCAAGATCGACGGCTTCGCCTTTGCCGCCGGGCGTGATCCGCGCGGTCTGCCGGTGGTCGGCAATGATCAGAAATCCGCAGGCACCATCAGCGATATGTGGGTCGATGTGCCCGAACAGCTGGTCCGCTATCTGGAAATCACCCTGAGCGATGGCAGCAAGCGGCTGGTGCCCATGACCATGGCGCGGATCAAATCCGACATGGTCTACATTAACTCGATTGACTCGGCCTCCTTCCCGGATGTGCCGGTAATCGCGTCGGGCGCGCAGGTCACCAAGCTGGAAGAAGAGAAAGTCTCGGCCTTCTATGCGGGCGGTTATCTCTATCGCCAGGAAAACCGCGTCACGCCGATGTCCAAGCTGCGGCTGCTGAGTCAGATGCTGGGCAAGCCTGCCTGACCCTTTTCGACACGATACGACCAAAAAAAACGAGGAACCGACCCATGTCACACGATGATTTCGCATTCGAACCGATCAAGGGGTTGCCCGAGCGGCCGCCCGAACACGAAACCATCCTGTGGCAGGGTCGGCCCGACACGATCGCGCTGGCGCGCGACGCGTTCAAGATCAACT
>SKIM01000329.1 GCA_007116445.1 Natronohydrobacter sp. | reverse complement strand
TGCCGGTCAGCGTCAACACGACCAGCAATTGCACCCGCCGTGCGGCGGTCAACCTGCCCATCTCAGCCGCCGACCGGAGGCCAGATGCGTCGCATCACCCCGTCACGCCGGACCATATGCGCCACGGCGGCTCCGACATGCACGATGATCAGCGCGACCAGCACGAAGCGCCCATAGGCGTGAACTGATTGCGCGAAATCGGCCAGTGCCTCGGAGTGCGGCACAAGTGTCGGCGCACCGATTGCGTCCAGCATCTCGACCGGGAAACCGCCCGCGCGCACACGCACATACCCGCTGACCGACATCACCAAGAGCATGCCATAAAGCCCCAGATGCCCCAGCTTTGCTGCAGGGTGCTGCCAGTCCGGGAGGGTTGCGGGCAACGGCGGCGGAGGGGATATGAGACGCCAGACCAGCCGCGCCAGAACCAGTGCGAAGATGATCACACCACCATTCTTGTGCAAGATGAACAGCAGATCCTGGGTCGAGCGCTCCAGCCCCTCGCGCAGCATGATGGCACCGATAGGGATTGTCGACAGGATCATTATCGCGCTGACCCAATGCAGAATGCGCGCTGTGTTGCCGTAGCGCAAAGGTGGGCTGTCATCGGTCGCGCGCATCTGAGCCTCGTTGTCCTTGGTCTTCAGGTCTTCCCTAAAGGCTTAGGGCTTGCTGAGAAAAGGCAAGTGCTCGCGACCAGACAAGGGACTGGGTTGCGCGCATTTCAGGCACAAGACACGCAGGCGTGATCACTGGGCAGCGCATGTATTGATTAATTCGGCAACGGGCTAGCTGACAGGCCATGGTCAAGACGATGGTCACAGTCATGCGACGCGGAGCAGGCGTCATGTCAACCGGCGGAGCGCAATTTCACGCGCTGCTGCTGGCCTGCTTGATTGTGCCACTCTCTGGCTTTGCGGCGGCTTGGCTGGCGAATGCCGGTGGCGCGGCTCAGCCCAAGCTTGCGGCGATTCTGACATGGGTGATTGCGTCCATCGGCGCTGTGGCTGTGTCGCACGGGCTGGAGCGGCTGAACTATCCGCATGCAAGGCTGGGTCTTTGCAACACACTGACCTTGTTACGCGCGGCATCAATTGCCGCCCTCGCGGGGTTGTTGGCGACGCCGGAGGTTCTGGACCCTGCAAGCGGGCTTGGCTGGGGGCTGGTGCTGCTGGCGCTGCTGACGCTGTCGCTGGACGGGGTCGATGGCTGGGCCGCGCGGCGATCTGGATTGCGCTCGGATTTCGGAGCGCGCTTCGACATGGAAACCGATGTGGCTTTCGCGCTGGTGCTGGCAGCGCTGGCCTGGCAGTCAGAGAAGGTGGGGATCTGGTTCCTTGCGCTGGGGCTGATCCGTCCTGCCTTTCTGCTGGCCGGGCTGATACTGCCCGCGCTGCGCCACCCTCTGCCAGACGCCTTCTGGCGCAAGACAGTGGCCGCTGTGCAGATGGGCGGGCAGGTGCTGATCCTCGCACCGATCGTGACACCCGGCCTGTCGCATGTTCTGGGGATCATTCTTATGGCCGGCGTGACGACAGGCTTCGCGGTCGATATTCGCTGGCTGCAAAGACGCGCTGCCAGGGCCTCATGACACCCAAGCTCGCCGCAGGGGCGCGGCTTATCCTTGCGACACTGCTGCTTTATCTGGTTCTGATCCAGCCCAATCATCCGGCGGCGATGACCTGGGGCGCGCTCGCGCTGTTTCCGCTGGAACTGCCGGTGCTGCTCGCGGCACTCGTGATCATGGGGCGGCACTGGCTTGGGCTTGTGTTCCGGCTGGCGTTGATTGCAGCCTTGATAGCGCTCGTGGTGCTCAAACTCGCCGATTTCGCGACCTTCATTGCGTTCAATCGCGGTTTCAATATCGCAGTCGATCTGAACCTTGTCTCTGCAGCCTGGATGCTGGGGCAGGGGTCGGTTGGCACGCCACTGGCCGCGCTGGCGGTCGTGGGGGCGCTGGGTGCGCTGGCGCTGCTGGCGCTCGGGCTGTGGTGGGCGACTGGGGTCTGGACGCACTCAAATGCCCTGCCTTCCCTGCGGATCTCGGCTGCAGTGCTGATCCTGCCTGCCGCCGCGCTGGCTGTGGCTGAAATCGGGCAGGCGCGCCGCGCCTGGGAGCTTCCGGCAGGCCTGCGCGCAGCCTTGCCCGGCGCGGCCTTCACTGCGCGCGTGGGGGTCGAGCGCGTCGCGCAATTCCGCGACACACGCGCAGATCTGGCACAGTTCCGCGTCGCGGCCGCCACTGATCGCATGCGCGCGGCGGGTCCACTTTTCGACCATCTGGGCGAAACCGATCTGATCCTTCTCTATGTCGAGAGCTATGGTCGTTCAAGCTTCGAGAACCCGCTTTATATCCCGACCCATACTGGCACCCTGCGCCGCATCGAGGCGGATCTCGCGGCGCGTGGTCTGGCAATGCGCTCTGGATGGTCGCGCGCGCCGATGGTGGGCGGGCAGAGCTGGCTGGCGCATGGCTCCGTGGCAACCGGGCTGTGGCTGGACAATCAAGGTCGTTACCGTGCCGTGCTGGCCAGTGAACGCCAGACCCTGTTTCATTTCGCGCAGGCAGCCGGGCGGCGCACTGTGGCGATCAAGCCCGCGCATGTCTTGCCCTGGCCCGAGGGCGATTTCTTCGGCTTCGATGCCATCTACAACGCCTCTGATCTGGGCTATCAGGGCGACCCCTTCAACTGGGTGACCATGCCCGACCAATTCACGCTCGACGCGCTTGACCGGCTGGAGCGCAACCTGCCGCAAGGCGCGCGCGATCCGATCGTGGCGCAGGTGGCGCTGGTGTCATCCCATGCACCATGGCTTCCCATCCCGCCCGTGATCGCTTGGGAGGATATTGGCGATGGCACCATCTTCAACCAATGGGCCAATGAGGGGGATCCGCCCGAAGTCGTCTGGCGTGATCACGACCGGGTGCGCGACCAATTCCGGTTGGCCGTGGATTACAGTCTGCAGGTCATGGGCAGCTGGGCGGCCCGCCATGCAGGCGACCCGCCGCTGATCATCATGCTGGGCGACCATGAACCCGCGCGCTTTGTGTCACAGGTCGCCGGCTATGACGTGCCCGTTCATGTGATCGGCCCCCCCGCGCTTGTTGCGCGTTTCGACGCGCTGGGCTGGACCCCCGGCATGATCCCAGACCCCGCAACCCCTGCGATCCGCATGGATGCCCTGCGCGATGCGATTTTGCGCGTGCTGAGCAGTGGTGCGCCATGAGCCGCCGCAGCGTCGGCCTTTTGTTGCGCGGCGCGGTGACTGTCGCGGCGCTTGTGCTGATTGCCCGCGCGCTGGGCAGCGAGGCCATCTGGGATGCGCTGCGTGTAATCCAGCCGGTCTGGCTTGTGGTGGCCACTCTTGCGCTGGCCGGGCAAATTGCCCTCTCGGCACAGCGCTGGCGCTGCACCGCCGGGGCGCTGGGGGTAACGCTGCGGCCCGGCTTGGCGCTGCGCGAGTACTGGCTGGCGGTGCTGGGCAATACCGTGCTGCCGGGCGGGGTGCTGGGCGATGTTGGTCGCGCCTTTCGCCTGCGCGCGCAGGCTGGCCTTGGGGCAGCGGCGGAAACTGTCGTTATCGAGCGGCTGGCAGGCCAGCTTGCGCTGGGACTGGTCACATTGCTTGGGATGAGTGCATGGCTCTGGCCTCAGCCTGCAGCGCTCGCTTTGACATCGGGCGCGATTGGTCTGATTGCGGCGCTTTGGGCCGGACTGCAGCTGTCACGCGCAGGTCAGGGGCTTGTCGCGCGGATGTTGGGACGCTTGCGCTGTGCCTGGATCGAGGCAGGGATCTGGCGGATACAGCTTGGCCTGAGCGCAGCAATCCTCGGCTGTAATCTGCTCGGTTTCTGGGCCGCGGCGCAAGCAGTTGGTGTGGCGCTTGACCTCTGGGCCGCGCTTTTTGTGTTGCCGCTGACGCTGACGGCGATGCTGTTGCCGGTTTCGGTTAATGGATGGGGCTTGCGCGAGGGCACAGCGGCATTGCTTTGGCCGCTTGCAGGGATCACTCCTGCGATGGCTGTCGCCGCCAGTGTGATCTTTGGCCTTTCAGCGCTGCTTGCGGCGCTGC
>SKIM01000269.1 GCA_007116445.1 Natronohydrobacter sp. | reverse complement strand
GCCCTGCGCACCCAATTCCCGCGTGTGTCAGAACGACAGCGCAGCATGTGTAAGCCCAACGACAATACCGATTTCATCACCAAACCTTAGAAATGCAAGTGACCCCTGTTCTTCGGAACAGGGGTTTATTTTCGTACTGCGTCTTCATTCCATGCCGGGATACGCTTGCGCAGATGAAAAAGGCCCCGGCGCGGACCGGGGCCTCTCGATCTGTCAGACTCGGCTCAGCGTGCAGCGTATTGGCGCGCAGGCTGGTCGAACTCAGATGCAGCAGAGAGCGAGAATGTGCCGCCTTCGACACGTTCAAGACGCCCTTCGCGCAGCAGCGTGTTGAAGCCCAGAAGCATATCTTCGCGTGAGACGCTCTTGCCTTCGTTGAACGCAATGACGTAATTCATCAGCTCGATGCGTGAGAATTTGGCCTGGCCCTTCATATGCGTGAAGAATGCGGCTGCGGCCTCGATCTGTTCGTCCAGAAGCCAGGCATCGACCTGCTTGGCGAAGCTGCGAAAGGCCTGATGGTCCGAAGCGCTGACGACCGAATCAGACCGTGCGGTGTCGACATTGATCGGAGCTGGTCCTGCCGCACGCACCCGGCGCGGGAGCACAGGCTTGGGCGCCTCCGCAGTTTCATCGACACGTTGTTCCGAGACGAGAACCAACGGTGCACGCACAGTTTCAGGGCGCGCGCTGCGCGCTGTTCCCGTTGCGGCAGGACGACGCGGAACGGGTTTGGAGACGTTGGCAACAGGCGCGACAGGCGCTGCAGGCTGGGGCTTGGATTCGGGCGCAGCAGTCGTCGCGGCAGGTGCGGGTTCGGAGGCGTCGTGCTCTGCCGCTTTCTCGACAGGTGCTGCGGTATCCTTGATCCGCGCCACCGCAGGCTTCATAAGCTCTGGCGTTTCCATGTCGCCGCGATAGCGTTCGATTTCGATTTCCTGCACCAGATCGCGTCTGCGCGGGCCACCACCAGCTTCTTCCTCGGCACGGGCGGCATCAACGGCGACGCGCATGTGCTCGAAAGTATCGCGCCGACGCAGCGCATCCTTCTGCCCCAGCTCGGAGCGCGCAGTCTCCAGCAACCGCTCGGCGGTATTGTCCGTGTCCTCGATCAGGGTCGAGAAAATCTTGCGCGCCTTGGACGGATTCTTCTTGATCGCCCTCTTTTCGATCTGGGCAAGCTCATTGACCAGTTCGCTCTCGTCTTCGTCATTCAGGCCGGTATTGCCCAGCAGCCCGCGAATCTGCGCGCGCAATGCGTTCTCATCGACCTCCGGCGCTTCGGCGGTCATCTCTGTATCGTCGTCCGATACAGGCGTTTGCGCCTCTTCGGGCAGGCCTGCCTGCGCGACGTCGGCATCTTGCAGGTCATCGGCGACAAGATCGCCCTCAGGGGCATCATCTGTGCTGACAGGCTCGACCGCGATGGCTTCAGTCGGGGCAGGTGCCGTTTCAGGCTCGGCCAAGGGCGTATCTTCGAGTGGAAGATCCGCTTCTGCCAGCTCAGCCGTTTCGGTCAGGTCATCTTCTTCCTCGGCACTGTCAAAATGTGCCGACAGGCTGGACGTGATGTCGTCTTCGTCAGACAACCCGCTATCGTCCAGCGCGGAATCCTGCGCGACAACTGCGCTCGGCGCGTCGTCCAGTTCAGCAACGTCCGGCGCATCAGAAGCTGCGGGGGCAATGTCATCGGCCAGCGCTGGCGCAGCGGGCGCGGCCACGTCTTTCATCGATGCCTTGGCAACCGCGTTGCGGATCCGGGCCAGCTTCTCGCTCAGCTCCAGCTTGCCGCTGCGCGGCAGATCCGTTGCTGCGGTGGCCTCCGGCAACGCCTGAACCGGGGCGTCTTGCTCTGCGCGCGCGCTCGGCATTGCTTCCGTTGCTTCGGCCACGGCTTGTGTCGCGGGCGCGTCGGCTTGCGTGACCTCAAGGGCAGCAGGTTCTGCCGTGTCGGACGGAATGTCGAGGCCCTGATCTATCGGGTCTGCGCACAGCTCCTCTTCAGAAGATATGTCGTTTTCCGTTTCGGTGTCTTGCGCTGCATCGTCGGTGATGGCTACGGCCTCAGCGCTTGACGGCACTGTTTCTTCCGGCTCGGGCAGGTCGGCTACAGGCGCAACCTGCGGTTCAGCGACCTTCGGGGTCGCGATCCTGGGCTCTGGTATAGCGTGCGCGGCCGATACGGCTGAAGGTGCCTCGCTCTTGGTCTGAGACGCAGGGGCAGGATCAGCCATGGCCGACGCCGCGGCTGCGAAAGCCGCTGCTGCGGGTGCCGCCTCGGCTTGCGGGCGCAGCAGGATGTTGTTTTCATGGACCTGAGCCTCGACGCGACGCTTGATTTCACGCTCTGCGATGCGATGAAGCATTTCCGCATCAGGGGTCGGAGGCTCGGCACCGAAATACCGATCATCGGCGGCGAGGTCCCGAAAATACTCGGCGATGGCCTTCATGGTGCCAAAAGGCTCGTCAAATCCTTCCAGCGTGCACGAAAATGTGCCGTAGGAAACTGTCAGTATCTTGTTTGAACCAACCATAGTTTGCTCGCTTTCTTTGCCTCTATGGCACCAGATGTCGCGGATAAGATGAGCGATTAGATGTTCAGACTTGGGTATTTTGATGATCTGAATATGGCCAAGAATGTGGCGATTCGTCTTAATTGAAAGCATATCTCAATGCATCCGCTTGTCGATACAAACCGAAGTGTGACCCTGGTCGGCGGCGGGATTGTCCAGCGCGAGGACATCTTGCGGGCCATGGAGCTGGCCCCGGTGCTGGTGGCGGCAGATGGCGGGGCCAATCGTCTGCATGCGTTCGGGATGACGCCCGCACGAGTCATCGGTGATCTGGATTCGCTGGAGCCGTCCCTGCGCGCGCAGCTTGGGGCGCGGGTCGAGCATGTCGCGGATCAGGACAGCACCGATTTCGACAAGGCGCTGCGGCTGATCGACGCCCCGTTGGTGATTGGTCTGGGCTTTGACGGGGCGCGGCTTGATCACACGCTGGCGGCCATGTCCTCGCTCATCCGGCATGGGCGCGCGCGGGTGGTGTTGCTCTGTGCCGATGATCTCTGTTTTCTGGCCCCGCCACAGCTCACGCTGGATCTGGTCGCGGATGCGCGTGTCTCGCTCTTTCCGATGGCGCGCGTCACGGGACGTTCGCAAGGCCTGTGCTGGCCGATTGACGGGCTGAATTTCGCGCCAGACGGGGTGATCGGGACGTCCAACCATGCGCTGCAGGGACGGGTCGAGCTGGCGTTTGACGGCCCCGGCATGCTGGTCTTGCTGGAGCGGCAGTGGTTGGGGCAAGTGGCCGCACGACTGCTCAGTGGCCCGGATTGGCCACCACGGGCCTGATGCCACAAGACGCCGGACGCGCCGCGATCACAGCAGTGCGCCCAGCCCGACACCGAAGGCAACAAGCGCGCCACCGATCAGCGCTGCGACCACCGGGCCGACCCTGCTTGCGCTTGCGGGCGGCATGCTGGGCTGGGACTGCGCAATCAGGGCATTTTCGGCCAGGCGTGGCAGATGCGGGCCGAAGCGGCTGAGGATGCGCAGGGTCTGTGTCAGATCGCGGGCGAGCGCCTTGGGGCCGATATTTTCGCGCACATAGTTTTCCACGACCGGCCGGGCGGTGCGCCACATGTTGATTTCGGGGTTCAGCGAGCGCGCCACGCCTTCGACCACAACCATCGTGCGCTGCAGCAAGATCAGCTCCGTGCGCGTTTCCATCCCAAAACGCTCGGTGACTTCGAAGAGATAGGCCAGCAAGCGCGCCATGGAGATATGGCGCGCATCCATCCCGAAGATCGGCTCGCCCACTGCGCTGAGAGCGCGGGCAAATTCGTCGATATCGCGATCTGCAGGCACATAGCCCATTTCGAAATGCACTTCGGCCACGCGCCGGTAGTCTTTCTGGATGAAGCCGAACAGTATCTCGGCATAGGCGCGTCGGGTAAAGCTGTCGATGCGCCCCATGATGCCGAAATCGAAGGCGATGATCTCGCCTGTGGGCGTGACCTTCATATTGCCCTGATGCATGTCGCCATGGAACAGCCCGTCGCGCAGCGCATGCTGCAGAAACAGCGTC
>SKIM01000107.1 GCA_007116445.1 Natronohydrobacter sp. | reverse complement strand
TGGCCAGGATGCCCGATCCCGAGGCGTATGCGAGTGTAATCAGGGCCGAGATGCGCGTGGATCGAGCGCAGACCATTATGGCCCGCATGTCCACCGCCCTGTTTCAGCCGCATCTTGCCCGGCGCGAGATCCAGCTCGTCGTGAAAGACGATCAGATCTGCCGGCGTCAGCTTGTAAAAGCGCAAGGCCGCGCTGACACTATCGCCCGACAGGTTCATGAAGGTTTCAGGCTTGAGCAACAGCACCTTTTCACCGCCCAGCACCACATCGCAAAGCGCGCCCTGAAACTTCGCGCGCCAGGGCGTTGCACCATGCGCATCTGCGATCGCATCAAGCGCCATGAAACCGATATTGTGCCGGTTCGAGGCATATTTCTGCCCCGGATTTCCAAGCCCTGCCAATAGTTTCATCTCACGCCCCGAAATCCTGTCTGAGCCGAGCATAGAGAAGACTGGAAGGGGTGAAAAGCACTTGCTTGCATCTGGCGCAGTGCTCTTTAGACTGCCCTGCGCGGCAGCGACAGGATCAGGACAAAAATGGCGTTCGTGATCTTTGGCGGGCGCGTGGCAAAGGGCGTGCGATCATGTGCGTTGGCCCGAAGTGCAGGCATAACTGAAGACAGGAGCGCGGATGTATCTGACAATAAATCGGTTTCGGGTGCGCCCGGGTCAGGAAGCGGCCTTCGAGGAGATCTGGACCTCGCGCGAGAGCAAGCTGCCCGAACTGGACGGATTCGTGGAGTTTCATCTGTTTCGCGGCACGAGCGATGCCGAGGCGACAGTCTATCTGTCCCATACCCTCTGGCGCGACAAGGACGCTTTCGAGGCCTGGGCAAAGTCACAGAATTTCCGCGGTTCGCACAAAGGGGTGCGGTCGCATGATGGCATTTATCTGGGACCGCCGGTGCTGGAATTCTATGACTCTGTTCAGCGCATCACGCCGTCGGAATGAAAAAGGGGGCATCCGCATGCCGGATACCCCCAAGTGTTGACCAGTGTCGAAGATCACTCTTCTGTGGCTTCGGTCTCTTCATCATCGGCGGCGGCCAGCGCACGCGGAGCCGCGATGTTGGCGATCACGAAATCCCGGTCGATCGTGGGCTTGGTGCCTGCAGGCAGGGTGATTGCCGAAATCGTGATCGTGTCACCGATGGCATAGCCTTCGAGATCAACCACCAGCTTTTCCGGGATATCGCCCGCGACCACATTCAATTCGACTTCCGGGCGCACGACGGTCAGCGTACCACCGCGCTTCAGACCCACGCAGGAGTCGCGGTTGATGAATTCAACCGGGATGAACAGGTTGATCCGGCTGGTGCGCCGCAGACGCATCAGGTCGACATGGGTCGGCAGACCCTTGACCACATCGCGCTGCACGCCGCGGCAGATCACGCGCACATCTTCCTGACCTTCGACTTTCAGGTTGAAGAGGGTCGAAAGAAAGCGGCCTGCTTTCAGTTTCGCAATCAGATAGTTGTATTTGAAGTTGACAGGCAGGGGGTCGGCGCCCCCACCGTAGACGATTCCGGGTACGAGATGCTCACGACGAGCTTGACGGGCGGCCCCCTTGCCTGTCCCCGTGCGTACCTCGGCTACAAGATCCGGGATCTCACCAGCCATTTGATATTCCTTTGCACAAGTTGAACAGCCCGCCTCCAAGGGTGCGGGCCGTGTGGAGAGGGCGCTATAGGGGAGAATCGGGAGAAAGAAAAGGGGGCTTCCGCCCCCTCTTGGCGCAAGCGCCAATTCACCCCCGAGGATATTTTTGCAAGGATGAAGTCACAGCAGGATCGTGGGATCGCCGAAACCTTGCGGAACGTAAAGATTGTGCGGTCCAAGGTTATGGATATCAGTCTCGCCACAAAGCGCCATGGTGGTGTCGAGCTCCTTGTGGATGATCTCGAGCGCCTTGGTAACGCCCGCTTCACCCATCGCGCCCAGCCCGTAGGTGAAGGCGCGCCCGATATAGGTGGCTTTCGCGCCCAGTGCCAGCGCCTTGAGCACATCCTGGCCCGAGCGGATGCCACTATCGAGATGCACCTCGACATGGTCGCCCACGGCATCGAGGATCGAAGGCAGCATGCGGATCGAACTGACGGCGCCATCTAGCTGGCGGCCGCCATGGTTTGACACGACAATCGCATCGGCGCCGATCTCGGCGGCGCGACGCGCATCTTCGGGTTCCATGATGCCCTTGATGATGACTTTGCCGCCCCACCATTCCTTGAATTGTGCGATCCGGTTCCAGTCGAGCGCAGGGTCGAAAGCCTCGGCGGTCCAGGTCGAGAGCGACGAGGGATCCGTCACGCCCTTGGCATGGCCGACGATATTGCCGAAGAAACGCCGCTTGGTGCCGAGCATTTCCAGCCCCCAAGGGATCTTGGTCATCATGTTTGCAATGGATTTTGCAGTCAGTTTGGGCGGCGCGGAGAGGCCATTCTTCAGATCCTTGTGGCGCTGGCCCAGAACCTGCAAATCGACTGTGATCACGATGGCCGAGCACTTGGCGGCATGCGCGCGCTCGAACAGGCGGCGCATGAAGTCATCGTCTTTCAACGTATAGACCTGAAACCAGAAGGGTTTTGTCGTGTGCTGTGCCACATCCTCAATCGAGCAGATGGACATCGTGGAGAGTGTGAAAGGCACGCCGTATTTTTCGGCAGCGCGTGCGGCCTTGATCTCGCCATCGGCTGATTGCATGCCGGTCAGCCCCACAGGCGCGAGCGCCACCGGCATGGCAACATCCTCGCCGATCATCTGGCTGCGGGTGCTGCGCCCGCTCATATCGACGGCCACACGCTGCTTCAGTCTGATATGTCTGAAATCGCTGATATTTTCCCGAAAGGTCTGTTCGCTCCAGCTACCGGATTCAGCATAATCGTAGAACATGCGCGGCGTGCGCCGTTCATAGATGCGGCGCAAATCCTCGATATTCGTGATGACTGACATGCTCTCCTCCCCGGCTGAATTGGTAAAAAATATTTACCGAAACCTGCGATAAATGCAAGAACTCGTGCGAAAGCTGCCGGGCGGTTGCGATTTGGCCGTGTTGCGGAGATCTGCTCAATTGACCAGCCTTCGGCTTTGTGATCACATCCGCGCATGCCAGAGACTTTGACACGCAGTGCCATACCCGCTGATGCGCCCGCCCATGACCGGGTGTATCGTGGTTTGCGTCTGCAAGTGATGCATGGCGAGCTGGCACCGGGACAAGCGCTGACCCTGCGCGGCATTGCCAAGCAATTCGACGTTTCCATGACCCCCGCGCGCGAGGCGCTGCGGCGGCTGACGGCAGAGGGTGCATTGACGCTGTCGGCTTCTGGGCGCGTGATGACACCGGAGCTGAGCAATGACCGGATCGAGGAGCTGGCCCAGATCCGCGCGCTTCTGGAGCCTGAGCTGGGCAGCCGCGCCCTGCGACGGGCGCATCTGGCCTTGATCGACCGGATGGAGGCGATCAACGAGGCCAATGCCCGCGCGATCCATCTGCAAGATCCGGTGGAATATATCCGTACCAATCTGGAATTTCATCGCACGCTTTATCTGCGCGCGCAAAGCCCCGCGATGCTGGGGCTTCTGGAAACGGTCTGGTTGCAGCTCGGCCCGACCATGCGCGCGCTTTATACCCGGTTGCGGCGCACGACCGCGCCGCCGCATCATCGGCTGATCATTGAGGCGCTGCGGGCGGGCGATGATGCCGCCTTGCGGCTGGCCCTGCGCACCGATGTGACGCAGGGGTTGCGTCATCTGCAAGTCTAGTTGAGCGGCTGGCAACTTCGTCGCGCGTGACTTGGTGGGTATGGGGCTTCTGCCGTCGCAACCTGTCCTGCGATCGCGATTTTGGGGCGGCATTACCGCTCTTGCGGCGCAGCGGCATCGTCAGGTTCATGGATCCTGGAGCGATTGTGAAGGATCGGATTTTACCGAAATTATCAAGCCGAAGTTTACCGCTTGTTCACTGTATCTGCAGCAAGATACGCGCTGTGCATGTGTGAGTCGCGTTAATGCCCGGTAGTCGTCCTGTTCTTGACCGCTTTTCTGCGTTGCTGCGCAAGCTTGCGTTCAGCGCGGCCCTGATCGTGATCCTGACGGTCTTTGCCTCAGTGTTCTGGCTCGCGCGGCAATTTGATGACGACGCCAGAAATAGCGCCTATCTGATGATCGAAAGCGGCCTGAATGCGGTTGTCAGCCGTAATGAGCGGTTGACGAACGACTATGCGGCCTCACGAGATACTTTTGATGCTGTTGTCGCAGAGGATTTCGATCGGATCGGCCGGAAGATCCAGATCAGCGGGGGGCAGAATGGGCTGCTTCATGCCCTCGCCATCTCTGGCGGCGCTTTGGACAGGGTGATCGGCTGGTCTGATTCGGACATTTATCCCCTCGGGGCAGCGGAGTTCGAGGCACTCAGCCACGCCGGACATGATCTTGCTACCATGCGCGATCTGCGACCGGGCGATCAGGCGATCAGCAGTGCTATTGCCTTGCATGGCAAGTTATGGGTTTTTTCCGCAAGATATATCCATCCTCATGATCGCTTAGCCTATGCGGATGAGGATGCGGCACTCTTCGTCTCGGCCGTCGGGCTCGGTAGCGAGGCGACAGCGGATTTGCGGAATTCGTTTCTGCTGAGCGATATCGAGATTACCCTGAACAGGCCCGACAGTCGATATCATCAAAGCTTGCCGGTCACGGCTGCGGATGGGCAGGTTGCAGGCTATATTGCCTGGCCTGTCCCCCGACCCGGCGCAGCCGCCCTGAAGAAGATGACTATGCCACTGGCCGTTTCGCTGATGCTTGCGCTTGCCTTGCTCGGCATTGGTGCCTTCATGATCGATCGCCTCGCCCAGCGCTTTGAGCGCGCGCTGCTCGCGGCTGAAGCTGCTGACAAGATGAAATCCGAATTCATTGCCAGCCTCAGCCATGAGTTGCGCACCCCGATGAACGGCATTGTCGGGATGCTCGAACTGCTGCAACTGGACGATCTGACGCCAGATCAGCGCGAATTGGTGTCGATTGCCTACAGCTCTGCGGAGACGCAGGTTGAGATGATCGATCACCTGCTGGCCTTTGGCCAGATTGAATCGGGGCACATGCGGCTGACGACAGGCCCGTTCAATCCTGCTGCTCTTTTGCATGAAGTCGTTACACTGGCCAAACCTTCGGCACTCGAGAAATCCTTGTCGCTCGAGCTTTGCTGTCGTGGAGATGCCGACACCATCTTGTTGGGCGACCGGCTTGCGATTCGACAGATCGCCGTCAATCTCGTGGGGAATGCGATTAAATTCACAGCGGCCGGCAAGGTCATCGTCGATCTGATCGTGACCTCCAATCTGCAGGGCTATCAACTCTGTCTGGCAGTGACGGATAGTGGCCCAGGGATCAAGCAGACGGATCTGGAGCGGATTTTTGACAGTTTTGTCCAGGTTGACGGCTCTGCGACGCGAAAAATCAACGGTGTCGGATTGGGTCTGGCGATTTCTCAACGTCTCGCGCAAGAAATGGGCGGCGCAATCACAGTTGAGACGACGCTTGGATCCGGCTCGACATTCGTTTTTGAAGTCTGTCTTGAGGGTTCTTTAATCCAATCCGGGCAACATGAAAAAGCAGCCTGAGCGGGGAACGACCATGGCGGAAATCACGATTCTGGTCGTTGATGACGATCCGACCAACAGATTTGTTCTGTCAAAGATGCTCAAACATCGCGGCTACACTGTGGCCCAGGCGGAAAGCGGTGCTCAGGCCATCGAATGTGTCAGCGAAACATCGCCTGCCGTTGTGCTTATGGATATCAACATGCCCGGGATGACCGGCGTCGAAGCCGCGCGCAAGATCGCATCCATGTTGGGGGAAGCCGCCCCCAAGATCGTCGCAGTGACTGCAAATAACACCACTGCGCAAAGGGCCGAATGCGCGGCGGCCGGATTTCAAGGGTTTCTGGCGAAACCGGTCAAAATGCAGGTTCTCTTTGATGCGCTTGAGGAGGGTGGTCGCTCAAAGGACGCGTGAATGCGCATTGTGGGTCTTCGACCCCGCCATCCTGATCAAGGCGCAACGACCAAACCAGATGCAGATGCGCGGCGGCGGTATGGGGAATCCTGACCGCCGCGCGTTCAAGGCAAGATTGCCTCAGCCCGCTTTCGCAAGAGCGGCCGCCGTATCGAGCATACGGTTCGAGAAGCCCCACTCATTGTCATACCAGGACAGCACGCGCACCATGCGCTGGTCGAGCACTTTGGTCTGATCGAGGTGGAAGATCGAAGAATGTGGATCGTGGTTGAAGTCCATCGACACATTTGGCTGATCCGTGACCCCCAGAATCCCCTTCAGCGGGCCAGTTTGCGAAGCGGCAATCACGGCCGCGTTGATCTGTTCAGCGGTCACATCGCGCGCGGCCTCGAATGTCAGGTCGACGACCGAGACATTCGGGGTCGGCACCCGGATCGCGACCCCGTCAAGCTTGCCATTCAACTCGGGCAGAACCAGTCCGACAGCCTTGGCAGCTCCGGTCGAGGTGGGGATCATGCTCATCGCCGCTGCGCGCGCGCGATACATGTCCTTGTGCATCGTGTCGAGTGTCGGCTGATCGCCCGTATAGCTGTGGATCGTCGTCATGAATCCGCGCGTGATCCCCACAGCGTCATGCAGCACCTTCGCCACCGGAGCGAGGCAATTCGTGGTGCATGACCCGTTCGACACGATCCGGTCGCTCGCGCGCAGACTGTCGTGGTTCACACCGTAAACGATGGTATTGTCGGCCCCTTTCGAGGGTGCGGAGACCAGCACCTTGCCCGCCTTCGCCAGATGCACTTTCGCTTTCTCGGCATCGGAGAAAATCCCCGTGCATTCGAGAACGATGTCAATTTCGTCCCAAGGCAAGTTTGCCGGGTCACGCTCCGAGGTCACCTTGATCGCGCCGCGGCCCACATCCAGCCCATCACCTGTGACGCGAACCTCTGTCGGGAAGCGGCCATGCACAGAGTCGAAGCGCAACAGGTGCGCATTGCTTTCGACCGGGCCGAGATCATTGATCGCGACAATCTCCAGATCGTCACGCCCTTGTTCGACCAGCGCGCGCAGGACCAGTCGCCCGATACGGCCAAATCCGTTGATTGCCAAACGTGTCGCCATGAAATTTCCCCTGCTGATCTATTGCGCCGCGCAAACATGCGCGTTTGCGCTAACACACACGCTTGCGCTAACACAAGTGGATGACCTGAATCAAGCGCGCAGCGCAGCCCGTCGCAGGGTTAGCAGATGGTGCATCCCTGCGCGGCGGTCGGTCGTTCGGGCCGATAGCCGCCCGCCATCAGACGAAACATCCCGCCACCAAGGTCAATGACTGGTACATCGAGCCGGGCTGCAAGAGCAGGGGCGGCGCGCGAGGTGCGACTGCCCGTGCGACAGATCAGGGCGATGGGCTGATCCGGCCGAAGATGTGGCTCCAGCGCGGCGATGAAGGCCTCGGGGGTTTCGAAATGCTCATAGGTCAGCAAAACAGCCCCTGGCAGGACACCCGTTTCAAGCCACTCCTGAGGCCGCCGGATATCGACCAGCAAGATATCCGACGTCTCGATCTGTGCGACAGTGGGCTGCGCCGTGAAATGGGTCTGGGCGACGGCAGGCGCAGTCAGCAGAACGGATGCGAAGAATGACAGCAGCAGTGAGCGCATTGGCAACCTCTATGATTTTTTGAATATGTACAGCGAGTCGCGGAAAAAGCAAACCGGGCACAGCTGCGCCAAAACAGCCCAGCAAATCGCGAGGCAGCGTTGTTGCCGTTGGGCAGGCGCAGCGCGCCGCTTCGAAAGACGCGCGCCGTCAGGCAGCTACGGCCGCCGACAGGTTAGAGCCGCGCAAGCGTGATCCGGCCCGCCGACACATAGCCGGCACACCCGTCAGAGCCCCAGTTTCTGGATCACGATCGCATTGACCGCTGCAGGGTTGGCCTTGCCGCCCGTGGCCTTCATCACCTGACCCACGAACCAGCCTGCGAGCTTTGGGTTTTGTTTGGCCTTCTCGACCTGCGCGGGGTTGGCGGCGATGATCTCGTCCACTGCCGCCTCGATAGCGCCAGTATCCGTGACCTGTTTCATGCCGCGCGCCTCGACGATCTGCGCCGGATCGCCACCCTCGGTATAGACAATCTCGAACAGATCCTTGGCGATCTTGCCCGAGATATCACCCGCGCGGATCAGCTTGATGATCGCTGCCAGTTGCGCGCTCGACACAGGGCTTTCGGTGATCCCTGCGGCGTCCTTCTTCAGCCGGCCGAAGAGCTCATTGATGACCCAGTTCGCCGCAAGCTTTCCGTCACCTGCCTCGGCGGCCACAGCCTCGAAATAGGCCGCGTTGGCGACATCGGCGGTCAGAACGGAGGCGTCGTAATCGGTCAGCCCGAAATCACCCATGAAGCGTGCTTTCTTGGCATCGGGCAGTTCCGGCAGCGAGGCCGCGATGTCATCGACCCAGGCCTGTTCGATTTCCAGCGGCAGCAGGTCAGGGCAGGGGAAGTAGCGGTAATCATGTGCCTCTTCCTTCGACCGCATGGAGCGCGTTTCGCCTTTGTCCGGGTCAAAGAGACGCGTTTCCTGAATCACCTCGCCCCCATCTTCCACAATCGCGATCTGGCGGCGGGCCTCATACTCGATGGCGGCCTGAATGAAGCGCATGGAGTTCATGTTCTTGATCTCGCAACGCGTGCCAAGATGGCTGAAATCCTGTGTTTCCTGATATTTCTCGTATTGGCCGGGGCGGCAGACCGAGACATTCACATCAGCGCGCAGGTTGCCGTTCTGCATATTGCCGTCGCAGGTGCCCAGATAGCGCAAAATCTGGCGCAGTTTCGTCACATAAGCGGCGGCTTCTTCCGGCCCGCGAAGATCGGGGCGCGAGACGATCTCCATCAGCGCGACGCCTGTGCGGTTAAGGTCCACGAAGCTCATATTCGGGTCCATGTCATGGATCGACTTGCCCGCATCCTGCTCGACATGGATCCGCTCGACCCGCACCAGCCGCGCGATGCCAGGCCCCATTTCAACCAGCACTTCGCCTTCGCCGACCAGCGGATGATAAAGCTGGCTGATCTGATAGCCCTGCGGCAGATCGGGGTAAAAGTAATTCTTGCGGTCAAAGGCCGAGCGCAGGTTGATCTGCGCTTTCAGGCCAAGCCCGGTGCGCACGGCCTGCGCAATGCAGTATTCGTTCACCACGGGCAGCATGCCCGGCATGCCTGCGTCCACGAAGGCGACATTGGCATTGGGTTCGGCCCCGAACCGGGTCGAGGCGCCGGAAAACAGCTTTGCCTGACTGGAAACCTGCGCGTGGATTTCCATCCCGATGACCAATTCCCAATCGCCGGTCGCACCGGAGATCACTTTGGGCTTCGGGCTTTCATAGGCCAGATCAAGCATGCGTCACCTCTGTTTCATTCCCTTGGGTTACTAGGTCAGCCGCTTCGCGCTCGCAAGAGCTTTACGCCCGATGGCGCTGTGCCCAGGTGGCGGCCCGAGAAATCGCGGCACTCGGTTTTGAGCGATAACTCGCCTGAAATCGGGCCTGCGGGGCAGGGGGAATTGCCAGACGGCATGATTCGCGGGCAATGCCGCGCTGCAGCGCAGATGGGCGCGGCGCCACTCTTGGAAAATAGATGTCTCGTTCCTCGCTTTTCGTTTCCGCGATCGCGGCAAGTTTTCTGTCCGTGACAGCGGGTTGCACCTTGTCCGCTCCTCAGTCCCGCGATGCCGCGGCTGATCGCATCGACGTTCCGACCCGTTGGGACCATCGCCCGGAGGCGGAGATCTGGACGGCTGCTAAATTTGCGGCCATGGAAGATGAAGGCCGCGCGCTTGTCGAGACTGTGCCAAAGGATATCGACACATTCTGCCCTGGGTACAGAACTGCGGATGCTCAGGGCCGCAAGGCGTTCTGGACTGCGTTGTTTTCAGGGCTTGCCGGTTATGAAAGCACATGGCGGCCAGAGGCAGCGGGCGCCGGTGGGCGCTATCGGGGTCTGTTGCAGATCTGGCCGACCTCGGCGCGGTTTTACGGCTGTGATCTGTCCCATCCCAAAGGGCTCTTTGACGGACCGACCAATCTGCGTTGTGCATCGCGCATTGCGGCACAGGCTGTTGCGCGCGATCAGGTCGTTGTGGGCTCACGCGAGAATTGGGGCGGCGTGGCCAGAGATTGGCCGCCTATGCGCAATGCCCGCAAGCGCGAAGACATCGCGAACTTCACGCGTGCTGTCCCGGCCTGCCAGATCTGAATTAATGCTGATGTCTTCAGGCTTTGCTAACCCTTTTGCGGCAGATTGAGGTCCAAGTCGGGTGGCAAGGCGATGACAGAACAGTCAGAAGCAGAAATCAGATCAGGGTCGGGGCCGGATTCAGCGCGTGACAGCACGCTGCAGACGATGGCTCGCAGGCATCGTATCCGCGCCGAGCAGGAACAGGCCGCGTTTGGCGCGGCTTTGCGCGTGGCGTTCGGGCGGATGGCGGCAGACTGTCCGGGGCTGGATGGCGTCGTGCAGAATGTCACGTCACGCCGGGCGGCATTGGCCGAAGTGCTGGACATGATCGAACCGGGCGTCTTTCTGGCGATCCTTGAAGGGCGCGGCGAGGCCATGGGGCTTGTGGTGGCCTGCCCGACGGTCATGGCGGGAATGATCGAAGCCCAGACCACCGGGCGCGTGGACACATTTCTGCCGCCGAAGCGCAAGCCGACCCGGACTGATGCTTCGCTGATGGCCCCCATGATTGACGCCTTTTTGCGCCGCGTGGACCAGCGTTGCGCCGAATTGCCGCAAAGCGATATCGTGACAGGCTATGTTTACGGCTCCTATCTTGATGATCCGCGGCCTTTGGGGTTGATGCTGGATGATGGGCAGTTCCACATCATCCATCTGCGGGTCAGTCTGGGCTTCGGCGCGAAGGAAGGGGACTGGTATCTGATTGTTCCCGAACCGGTCCCCGGCAAGGCTGCGGCAAATGACATCGATCAGGCAGAAGCTGAGGCGCGCGACTGGCAGGAACGCTTGCAGGTGGCTGTAGGCGGCAGCGAAGTCATCGTGAAGGCGACGCTGGGGCGTGTCCAGATAACCCTGACAGAAGCGTTGCGCTTGCGGCCCGGTGATGTGCTGCGCCTGCCGGAATCTTCGCTTGAAACGCTGGTTCTGGAAAGCATCACGCATGAACCGCTTGCAATCGGACGGCTGGGGCAGGCGCGGGGACAGCGTGCAGTCCGGTTGACCGCTGATCCCGGCGTGCTCAATGACTCGATGGGGGCAAGCGCGCAGCAGCTTGCCCTGCCTGCGCAGATTATCCCGTTCTCGGCCCCGCAAGCTGCTTTCGTGCCGGATGCCGATATCGGCTCTGTCATGCAAAAACGCTTCGGCGAAGAGCACAGCGCGCAACCAGGGCCGATGCCTGATCCTTTCCCTGAACCGTCCATGCCCGAGAGCACCGCCTCGGACGGTATCGACACGGACAATATCGAGCCGGAGATGCCGCAAGCATTCGGCGCCGAAAGTGATGATGTGCCAGAAGGCTTTGAAATGCAGCCGGCACCGTTCTCTTTCGAGCAGGCATTAGACGAAGAAGACCCGGACTCAGAGGAGTAGCGCGCCTGTTTCATAAAGGCGCAGGCGCGCCCTACGCCGCGTGGCACTGCCTGCAGAGGGTCTGGCAGTATCTCTGCGCGAACAGCGCAGGCGGTGAGTTGTGCTATCCACGACGACGATAAGTCTGATGACGAAATTAGCCGCCCTTCGTGCGGGATCCTGGGTTTGCTGCTGATCGTCGTGAACACGATATGCGAAACGCGCCGACATCCTCGCAACAGCCTGTATGTGCGATGCAGCCAGATGTGATCACATAGGCGGCGCGTCCTGCGCGCCGCCAGATTTGTCAGGCGCTGGCCTTGGCCTGGCGCTTGCGTTCATGCGGGTCGAGGAAGCGCTTGCGCAGCCGGATCGCCTTCGGCGTCACTTCGACAAGTTCGTCATCGTCGATATAGGCGATGGCCTGCTCCAGCGACATGATGACTGGCGGCGTCAGCTTTACCGCGTCATCCGTGCCCGAGGCCCGAACATTGGTCAGCTTCTTGCCCTTCAGCGGGTTCACTTCCAGATCATTGTCGCGGCTATGCTCGCCGATGATCATGCCCTGATAAACCGGATCTTGCGGGTTGATGAACATCCGGCCGCGATCTTCGAGGTTCCAAAGCGCATAGGCGACCGCTGTGCCATCTTCCATCGAGATCAGCACGCCCTCGCGCCGCCCTGGAATCGGCCCCTTATAGGGCGCCCATTCATGGAAAACGCGGTTGAGAACCCCGGTGCCGCGCGTATCGGTCATGAACTCGCCATGATAGCCGATCAGCCCACGCGACGGCACATGCGCGATGATGCGCGTCTTGCCGGCGCCAGCAGGCTTCATCTCGGCGAGATCACCTTTGCGCGGCCCGGTCAGTTTCTCGATCACAGTGCCGGTATAGTCATCGTCGACGTCGATCGTGACCTCTTCGATCGGTTCCAGCCGCTGGCCGCCCTCGTCGCGCATCAGCACGCGCGGGCGCGAAATCGACAGCTCGAAGCCTTCGCGGCGCATGTTCTCGATCAGCACGCCCATCTGCAATTCACCGCGTCCTGCCACGTCGAAGGCTTCGCCGCCGGGCGTGTCAGTGACCTTGATCGCGACATTCACCTCGGCTTCGCGCATCAGGCGTTCGCGGATGACCCGCGATTGCACTTTGCTGCCATCGCGCCCGGCAAGTGGCGAATCATTGATCCCGAAGGTGACCGAGATCGTGGGCGGGTCGATGGGCTGCGCAGGCAGCGCGGTGTCAATTTCGAGCGCGCAGAGCGTATCGGCCACAGTTGCCTTCGACATGCCCGCAAGCGTCACGATATCACCGGCCTCAGCCTGATCGATCGGCGCCTGGGCCAGACCACGGAAGGCCAGAACCTTGGTCACACGGAACTGCTCGAGCTTGGTGCCATCGCGCGACAGCGCCTTGATGGTTTCGCCGGGTTTGAGCGTCCCGGCCTCGACACGCCCGGTCAGGATGCGGCCCAGATAGGGGTCCGCGCCGAGTGTCGTGGCCAGCATGCGAAACGGTTCCGCGCGCGCGGCAACTTGTTTCGGCGCGGGCACATGGGCGACGACCAGATCGAACAGCGCCGACATGTCCTTGCGCGGGCCTTCGAGTTCGGCATCCGCCCAACCATTGATCCCAGAGGCGTAAAGGACTGGAAAATCAAGCTGTTCATCCGTAGCGCCCAGATTGGCAAAAAGGTCGAACACCTCGTCGAGCGCGCGGTCGGGCTCGGCTGCGGGCTTGTCGACCTTGTTGAGCACGACGATCGGCCGCAACCCCAGTGCCAGCGCCTTCGAGGTCACGAATTTCGTTTGCGGCATCGGTCCCTCGGCCGCATCGACCAGCAGGACAACGCCATCGACCATCGACAGGATGCGCTCGACCTCGCCGCCGAAATCAGCGTGGCCGGGGGTGTCGACGATATTGATGCGCATGCCCTTCCATTCGACTGAAGTGGCCTTGGCCAGAATGGTGATCCCGCGCTCGCGCTCCAGATCATTGCTGTCCATGGCGCGTTCGGTCGTCGCCTGATTGTCGCGGTACGTGCCCGATTGTTTCAGAAGCTCGTCCACCAATGTGGTCTTGCCGTGGTCAACATGGGCGATGATCGCGATATTGCGAAGGGTCATTGTCGTGGCCTTTTAGGGATGCTGCGCCGCCGCATTAGACGATTATCGCGCATCTGGCTACCCCCAGAATGCCATCACGTCCCGATGTAGAGATCCTTGCGATGGTTGATCGCGATGATGGCATTGAGCACGGCGGCCCCCAGAAGCGACCACAGCACAAGCGTCGGCGGCAAGATCATCAGTGCTGCGGCAAAAAGCACAATGTCAAAGCCAAGCTGCACCAGTCCAGCGCGCCAGCCGAGACGTTCCTGAAGATCGAAGGCGACAATCCCGACACCGCCCAGACTTGCGCGGTGGCGGAAGATCGCGAGCAGCCCCGCGCCCGAAACCATCCCGAAGAGCATAGCAGCCACAGCAGGATGGGCTGGGTCAACCTGCACCAGATCGCCCAGCACCAGCGAGATCGCCGAAATCAGCGCGACAGAGAGAAATGTCTTGAGCGTGAAGGCGGCGCCGAGACGGAACCAGGCCAGAGCATAGAACGGCAGGTTGATGACGAAGAACACAACACCGAAGCTGTAGCCTGTGACATAGGAAATCAGCACAGCCGCGCCCGCAGTCTGTCCTGTCACAAGCCCTGCACCTGTCAGGATCAGAACACCGAAAGCACACATGGCGGCGCCGAAGGCCAGACCTTGTGCATCATCAAAGGTGCTGTGGCGGATCGGGTCGGCCATTCTCAGTGCCCCACGCTTTTGCTGAACAGGTTGATCACGGCAATGCCTGCGATGATCATGCCAAGCCCAAGAAGCGCTGGCGCGTCAAGCCG
>SKIM01000072.1 GCA_007116445.1 Natronohydrobacter sp. | reverse complement strand
CGCATTCACCTGCAACAGTCTGCGCGACATCGGCGATCATCCCCACCGTCGCGAGCACATTCAGCGGTGCATCCTCGGCCATTGCGGGCACGACCAGCCCAAAGGCAGCTCCCGCTGCAAAACAAGGCATCTTCAGTCGGTTCACAGGCATGTGGTCCTCTTTGATTCGGGATCGGGTATCGACATAATTATGCTAATGATAATCATTTGCAATACGCAATCGGATCCCATGAAAGAGTTTCGTCGCCATGCAGACCGAGCGCGCATCCAAGGCTAATCAAGCCACAGACACAGCAACCGACGAGGCACAAAATCAGTTCGAAACGGAACCAGATAGCCACGGGGCACAGCGTGGGCCCGCGCGCGGTCCTCGACAGGCTTGTCCGGATCCATCGCCACTGCGCGAAGATCACCGACCGAAAGCTTGACGGCCGAACACCTGCCGCACCTGAACACTTTCAGCTAATTGATACCCTGAACCTTGCAGAACCCGTCTGATCACCGCTGTTTGGTTTATTCTGCGCCACCCCCTCAATATTTTCAATAAACCGGCTCTCCAGAGCGGATCGCTTTCGCATGTCGAAAAGCTTGGAACCGGGTACCACTTCCTCGCGACATGCTCCGACTGCTGAACGACGGCTGGGTCAACCGCCCACTCTTCCGCTGTCAAATCTTGATAACCTTTGGTCTTGCGCCTATCCTTCAGACAAGTGAGTTGGGTCCAGGCCATCGTGATCTCCGTTCAGCTTCGCAACCGAACAGAATCACGACCTGCTGAATTCACTCAACTCATTTCCAATCAGCCTGTCAGACGCGATATGGGTCAGGTTCACTCTGCGAGCGCTGATCACCTCCAGCACAAGCAGGCAAAGCGTTTCTAGACGCGTCTTGCCGAGGCGCACATGAAGCGCTGGCGTCTTTTGCAGATCGGCGAGAGAACAGCTGGTCATGGGCGAACTCCTTGCAGGCAAATAGTTCGTGTTCAGAATCCGTCTCGCCGGTCATATCCACCCCCAACATCAACAAACCATGCCAGTGGCGTGTAGTGTGTCAAATGCGCCAACGCGGGTTCTTTCGAGTCCGGATGACGTGTCTTCCCGCCAGAAATCCAGCCAGGGATTGCGCTCGCTGAAACGATGTCAGGCAGGCTCGACAGAGCGGGGACACAGTGCCATTCTGCGCGAGAAATCCACGCGAAAGGGCAAATGCATGGCAGTCTGGTGCTTCGGGTCGATCAATATTGATCATATCTACACGCTGCCGCATCTGCCTGCGCCGGGGGAAACACTTGCAGCGGGCACCTATCGCAGCCAGCTGGGCGGCAAGGGCGCCAATCAATCGGTCGCGGCTGCGCGCGCCGGGGCGCAGGTCCGCCATCTTGGGGCCGTGGGCGCGGATGGGGCAGCAGCCCGCGCGAAGCTCGAAGCCGCCGGGGTCGATTGTACCGGCGTGCAACAGCTTCAAGGAGCAACTGGCCATGCTGTGATCATGGTTGACCCGGTCGGAGAGAACGTGATCGTCATCCACCCTGGGGCCAATCGGGATCTGTCGCTGGACGCTGCGCTTGCAGCCTTGACTGGCGTCGAGCTGGACGACATCCTGCTTCTGCAGAACGAGACCGCGCATCAGGCCGCAATAGCCGAGGCCGCGCTTGGTCTGGGCATGGATGTCATCTATTCTGCGGCCCCATTCGATCTGGAAGCCGTGCAGTCGGTTCTGCCCTTCATCAACACGCTTGTCATGAACGCGGTCGAGGCCGCACAGCTGCAAGACGCGCTGGGCGTGGATTTCATGGATCTGCCTGTGTCGAATGTCATCGTGACGCGGGGCAGCGAAGGGGCAAGCTGGTCGTCACGCGGGATGGAAACGATCCATGCTCCTGCCCTGCCTGTCACGGTCGTCGACACAACCGGTGCCGGGGATTGCTTCACAGGCGCGCTGGCCGCCGCGCTGGACAGTGGCGCTGTGCCAGAGCAGGCGATGCGCTTTGCATCCGCAGCCGCAGCGCTGCAGGTCACACGCGCGGGCACAGCAGAGGCCATGCCGACCCGCGCGGACATACTGGCGCTACTTGGCAAAAGCGGCTGACGCGCCCCAGAGCGCGCGCACCCGCTGGTCACGTCCACAGGCTTGGCGGTAGCGCTGATAGGCGTCGCGCCGTTCGACCCAACCGAACCGTGTCAATGTGCGCTCGGTCGAATTGGCGTAATTCTGATGGAAATCATCAGCCGGGTAAAATGTCGCACTGGACCGGACCGGGGTGACGACAGACTGGCCAAGCTCGGCTGCAGCGGCGCGAATGGCCGCTGTCGCGCTTGCTGTCTGATCTGGCGTGGCGAAAATCGCCGTGGTGTAATGCGCACCCCGGTCACAGAATTGGCCACCATCATCCAGCACATCGACCGAACGCAGGAACAGATGCAGGATCTGATCATAGCTGATCCGGGCCGGGTCGAAAGTGATTTCAGTAACTTCCAGATGATCCGTGCGACCGCGCGCCACATCATCATATGTCGGGTTTGGTGTCGTCCCCCCGGCAAAGCCGACGCGCACATCCGTCACCCCCTGCACACGGCGGAAATCGGATTCCACGCACCAGAAACAGCCCCCCGCCACCAGCGCGGTCTGGGTGGATTGCGCTGCTGCATGGGTCAGACTGGCGAACAGAGTGCAGATGGCAAGGATCAGGCCGCGTAGGGTCATCAGGATCTCCGGTTGGGTTACTGCCTACGATACGGTCGAAAGCGGGAATTTGCGCAGATCAAGCTGTCACAAACTGGTGAGGCCGCGCAGCCCGATCCCCGATCAGACCTTCAGGCCACGCATCAGCCGCGGCAGATCGCCGGTCAGCCCGGCAGCCTCGCGCATGAAGCGGCGGCGCAGGGACGGGATGGCAGACACCGCCCCCATGCCAAGATCGCGCAAGCCGCGCAGCAGGGCACTATTGTTTGAAAACAGACGGTTCACGCCATCTGTGCCAGCCGCCATCAGCATCGTGTCGAAGCGCCGCCATTGCTGGTAGCGCTCCAGCACCAGCGGCGAGGCGATATCTTCACCGCGCCGTGCTGCCAGAGTGACCACCTCGGCCAGCGCGGCCACATCGCGCAACCCGAAATTGAAGCCCTGCCCGGCAATCGGGTGCATCCCATGCGCCGCATCCCCCACCAGCGCCAGACGCGGCGCGATGAAACTGTTGGCAATGGTCAGTTTCAGCGGATAGGCATAGCGCTTCCCGGCAAGCCTGATGTCGCCAAGGAAATCGCCGAAGCGCGGGCGCAGCGCGTCCAGATAGGCCGCATCCCCAAGCGCGTGGATCGCTTCGGCCGTTTCGGTGGCTTCGCTCCAGACGATCGAGGCGCGCTTCCCCGGAAGCGGCAGGATCGCAAGCGGGCCTGCCGGCATGAAGAACTGATGCGCAATGCCGTCATGGGGCCGCGCGTGCTCAATCGCGCAGACCAACGCAGTCTGGCCATAGTCCCAGCCCGTGCGCCGGATCCCTGCGCGCTCGGCAGTGCCACTGTCGCGCCCGTCGCACCCGATCAGCAAGCGGGCCCGCAGAGTCGTGCCATCTTCCAGCAGGACCGATGCGCCTGAAGCGTCAGTGTCCTGCCCGACAACGCGCGCGCTGGGGCGATGGGTGATGCCGGACGTGGCCTCCATCGCGTCCAGAAGGGCGCGGCGCAGGAAACGGTCTTCGAGCATATGGCCCATCGGGCCTTCTTCCAGTTCGGCCGCATCAAAATGCAGGAAAAACGGCGCAGCCCCTTCGCCTGCGCGCCCGTCACTGGCCTTGACCTGCAAGATCGGCTGCGCCTGCGGCGCCAGCCGCTTCCACAGTCCAAGCGCGCTCAGAACCCGGCTGGAGCCCAGCGCCAGCGCATAGGATCGACCGTCAAATTCCGGGTCTGCGCGGGTCGCCTGTGGCAGGGCATCCAGCACAGTGATCTGCAATCCGGCCTGCGCCAGCGCCAAGGCCAGAGAGGGGCCATTCAAGCCACCCCCGACGATCAGGATATCAGCATCGTATTTCATGTGCGAAATATGCCATGCTCTGCGCGCTTGTCCATGCGTCAAAAGCAACGCACTTTCCATTTCATCCTT
>SKIM01000014.1 GCA_007116445.1 Natronohydrobacter sp. | reverse complement strand
GCGTGATCGCATCTTCAGCCGGGCGCAGCGGGGCATCTTCGCGGCCCATGTCGCGGGCGTCGCGGGCGCGGACCTGTTCCAGCACCTCGGCCAGACTGCCCTCGCCCGTCTCGCGCCAGCGACGTTCGGCGCGGCATTCGGCGCTGGCGGTGACGAAGAGCTTCACCTCGGCCCCCGGACAGATCACTGTGCCAATGTCGCGCCCGTCCAGCACGGCCCCGCCTTCGCGCGCGGCAAAGTCGCGCTGAAACGCCACGAGGGCCGCGCGCACATCCGGCAGCACGGCCACACGGCTGGCCGCTTCGCCCGCCGCCAGGCTGCGCAGATCGGGCCGCGCCAGATCTTCCGGGCCAAGCGCGCAGGCGGCTGCGACAGGATCACCGCCCTTCATGCCGACCGCACGATAGAGAAGCCCGGTATCGAGATGCGCGAAGCCGAAATGCGCGGCCACTGCGCGGCTGATCGTCCCCTTGCCCGCTGCCGCCGGACCATCAATCGCCACGCAGAATTTCATCGCTCGCCCTTTCACTTGCGGATCGCCCCTCCATCGGCAAAAACACAACAGAATTCAAGATTTCTGCCGCAGGTTGCATCGTCTTCGTGGAATTTGCGCACCTCCGCTCTATGACTAGGCTTCGATTGAACCATCACGATTCGGAAAAAACAAACATGACCATGACCCACTCTTTGCGCCTTGTCACCGCCCTCAGCTGCGGCCTGATCGCCCTGCCCGCGGTTGCGCAGGAGAGCGGATTGTCCTTTTCAATTACAGGCGGCGCTGCGGTCTCGCCTGACTACTTCGGCTCGAACAGCCACAGTGTCAGGCCGACGGGCGGCTTCGGGTTCAATGGCTTGCGCTTTGGCGCGCTGTCCTTCGGCGCGCTTCGCGCGGTCGAGGAATTCGAACCCGGCGGCGGATTCTATGGCACGTTCCGCTTCATCGGCAAGCGCGAAGGCAAGGATGAGCTGGAGGGGCTAGAGGACGTCAAGGCGTCTGTCGAAATCGGAATCGGCGCGCAATACACGGAAGAATTCTGGCAGGTCTACGGTGAGATGCGGTACGGCGTGATCGGCCACAAGGGCGTCGCGGGCGAGTTTGGTGCGAATGTCATCTATCGCGGCGAAAGCGGTCTTGTCCTGAATGCAGGACCGCGCGCGGAATTCGGGAATGGCCGCTTTCACCGGACCTATTTCGGGGTGACCGAGGAAGAAGAAATTGCCTCTGGCGGCAATCTTACCGAATTCACGCCCTCTGCCGGGTTCAAGTCCATAGGGGTCGAAGTCGGGGCTTTCCAACCGCTCAGTGCCGATTGGGGTCTGTCGGGGTCCGTGCGGTTTGACCGTCTGCGTGGCGATGCGGCAAGCTCGCCCATCGTGCAGCAAGGCGCGCGCAACCAGATCAGTGCCGAGATCGGTCTGACGCGGCATTTCAACCTGCGTTTCTGACCCTAGCCCCGCTGCAGGGCATGGCCAAAGCGCACAGGCCGCGCTAGGTTCCGGGCAAAACATATGCCCGGAGGCCCTATGACCAGATTGCAGACGCCCACCCTGATCGAGACAGACCTTGACGCCATTGCCGCGCATACCGGGCGCGTGGTGGTCTTTGCCGAAGCCGGCGCCCCCCTGCCCCGGACCACGCGTCGGGTGGACAGTCTGACGCGCAAGGCCATCAGCCGCGCGGTCGAAAGCGACGCGTTTGACAAGCTGAAACCCGGCGAAGGGTTGGTGCTGGCCTATCCGGCCGGGATGGCTGCGGAAACCGTGCAGCTGATCCGCATGCCCAAGCGCGTTGACGCAGAGGCGCTGCGCATGGCCGGGCTGACCATCGGGCGCGCACAGGGCAAGACCACGACCTTAATCTGCGCCAATGCCCTGCCTGTGGGGGCGCTGATCCGCACAGCCCTTCTGCGCGCCTATCAGTATGAGGCGCAGAAATCCAAACCCAAGCCCGATTTCGGCCCCTATACGCTGATGGTCAATGCCCCCGAAAAGGCCGAAGCTGACCTGGCTGACGCGGTGGCGCTTGCAGGGGCGGTGCATATGACCCGCGATCTGGTCAACGCGCCCGCCAATGTTCTGACCACGACAAGTTTCGCCGAGCAGATCAAGGGGATGGAGTCGCTGGGCCTGAAGATCGAGATCCTGGAAGAAGCCGAATTGGAAGCGCTTGGCATGCGCGCGCTGCTTGCGGTCGGCCAAGGCTCGGAAAGCCCGTCGAAACTGGCGATCCTGCGCTGGGAAGGGGCCGAGGGCGCGCCGCTGGCAGTGGTCGGCAAGGGGGTGATGTTCGACACGGGCGGCATTTCGCTGAAGCCCGGTGCGGGCATGGAAGAGATGACCATGGATATGGGCGGCGCGGCGGTCACGGTCGGGCTGATGCAGGCGCTGGCCGCACGCAAGGCGCCGGCGCATGTCGTGGGGCTGGTGGGGCTGGTCGAGAACATGCCTGATGCCCGCGCGCAGCGCCCCGGCGATGTGGTCAAATCCATGAAAGGCGACATGATCGAGGTGATCAACACTGATGCCGAGGGCCGCATGGTGCTGGCCGATGTGCTCTGGTATGCGCAGGAGCACATCCAGCCGCGTGCGGTGGTGGATCTGGCGACCCTGACAGGCGCGATCATCGTGGCTTTGGGCCATGAAAAAGCCGGGGTTTTCGCCAATGACGACGCGCTGGCCGAAGCGTTTCTGCGCGCGGCGGCAGAGATGGGCGAAGGGGCCTGGCGCATGCCCCTCGATTCGGCCTATCACAAGCTGATCAAGTCACGCATCGCCGATATCAAGAATTCGGCCGGGCGTCCGGCGGGGTCAATCACAGCGGCGAGTTTCCTGCAATGTTTCATCAAGCCGGACATGCCCTGGATCCACCTCGATATCGCAGGCGTGGCGCTGACCAAGAGCGAGAGCGCGCATGCCCCCAAGGGCGCGTCGGGCTGGGGGGTGCTGGCGCTTGACGCGCTGGTGCGCGCACGGTTCGAGAACCGCTGAGAGCCGCGCGCGATGGGCAAGGCGATGTTCTACCACCTGACCCACAGCCCGATGGAGGTGACCGCGACCACGCTCTTGACCCGCGCTTATGCGCAGGGGATGCGCGTGGCCGTTCGCGCGCGCTCGGACACGGTGTTGGACCGGCTGGATCTGCATCTGTGGACCGCCGCGAAAGACAGCTTCCTGCCCCATGGCCGCGCGGGCGGGCCGCATGATGCCGACCAGCCGATCCTGCTGACCACGGAAGACGCCGCGCCCAATGCCCCTGTCTGCGTGATGAGCATCGACCGCGCAGACCTGCGCGCGGAAGACGTGGCGGGGCTGGAACGGCTCTGGGTGCTGTTTGACGGGCAGGACGCGCAGGCGATGGAACTCGCCCGCGCACAATGGAAAGCGATGGTCAGCGCGGGCGTGCTGGCCGAATACTGGTCAGAAGACAGCGGCGCCTGGGTGAAGAAAGCGCAATCCGGGCAGACCTAATCTTCGCCACCTGACACACGATCCCCCTTTGACGGATTCGAGCCCAGAGCGGGCAGTCATCCCCTCCTTGCGAAGCACCTCTATCGGATTTTGGCGAGGGGAAGCACACCCTCTCCCCCGGCGAAACCTGCCTCATGAAACCTTCGCACTGAAGTCAGTTTTGATATTCTTCGGGTCACTCATTTTTTACCCCAACCGGCTTCGCTTCATATTCCGCCAGCATAAAACCACAGAAGAAACATGCCGACGATGCAACACATACACCGAGAAACCGCCGTCCGACACGCCCTGCTTGCGGCACAGGTCAGCGCAGGTCGCGCCATCGACGTTCACATCGACCGTTCCCGGCCAGGATGCTGATAATCTGCTCGTCGGTAACTCTCGTTCGCGTCCTTATCCGTCCCTTCCTTGGGCCGGATTCTCATCGCAAGTGGCGGAAAATCCTGTGGCAGGTCACCCCCGCAGTGCGCCTCAATCCGCTTTGAGGTGGGTCACGGGCAGCTATGGCGACACTGCCTGTCCAAGGCCGCTGCCCAATCCAGCATCTGACGAAATCAGGAATTTATTGGTCAGGGGAAGGGCTGCGGCCCCCAAGGCGCGGGCGCCAATGCCCAGGCTTCCAGACTGAATGACAG
>SKIM01000194.1 GCA_007116445.1 Natronohydrobacter sp. | reverse complement strand
TGGCGCAGCATCGTGGCTCGATCCTTGGCGGGCGCGCGCATCCGCAACCCAGCCAGAGAGCCTTTGAGAGCGCCCTCGCCTGCAGGCTGGCCCGGCTCGATCCGGCGCGCCCGGTGCTGGTCGAGGCCGAGAGCAGCAAGATCGGCGCGCGCATCATTCCGCCCATGCTCTGGGACGCCATGAAACGCGCCCCGCGTATCGAGATCACTGTCCCCCTCGACGCCCGCGCGCGCTATCTTCTGGGCGAATATCATGACATTCTTGCACGGCGCGAAGAGCTGGCCGCGCGTCTGAATGCGTTGCGGCCGCATCGCGATGGCCGCATGATCGCGCATTGGCTGGACCTGCTCGCAGCGGGCGATGATCTGGCGCTGGCCGAAGCATTGATCCGCGATCATTACGACCCGAGCTATGCCAAATCCCGCGCCAATCATGCATTTGCAGTGATCGCCCAGATGGACGCGCCGGATCTGAGCCCTGCGTCCCGCGACGCGCTGGCGCAGCGCATCGCGGCCCGGATCAAAGGCGCAGGGTGATCCGGTCGCCTGCGGTGATCTGGCCGATCTGATGGGCGTCATGGCCTGCGCCGCGCAGCGCGCTCAGCAGCGCCCCTGCCGCATCCGGGTCCACCGCCGCCAACAGCCCGCCACAGGTCTGCGGATCAAAGAGCAGATCTTTCTGCGCGCCCTCTGGTCCGTCGACTGGCAGCGCGCCCGCGACATTATCGGCGAAGATCGACGATCTGACCCCGGCCTGCGCAAGCGCCAGCGCGCCGGGCAGCAAAGGCAGCGCGTCCAGCACAGCGCCCGTGCCGGACGCGCGGCAGATCCCCGAGAGATGGCCCGCAAGCCCGAAGCCTGTCACATCGGTCATGGCATGGGCGCCTGCGAGAATGCGCGACGCGTCCGATTGCGGGCGAAGCATCTGGGCAAAAGCGGCCAGCACATCGCCCCCTTCGGCCATGCCGCGCATTTCACCGGCAAGGATCGTGCCCACGCCGAGGGGTTTCGTCAGGATCAGCGCATCGCCGGGTTGCGCCCCTGCAAGCGTTATCGGATCGCCGTCCAGGAGCCCTGTCACGGTGAAGCCGATGGTCATCGCCTCGCCCTGGCTGCTATGGCCGCCGATCAGCGCCGCCCCGGCTAGGCCCAGCACCTCGCGCGCGGCATGAGTGATCTCGGCCATGGTCCGTGTTTGCAGCGTGGCAGACATGCGCGGCAGGATCAGACTGATCAGCGCGGCCTGCGGGCACGCGCCCATCGCCCAGATATCGCCCAGCGCATGAATAGCCGCGATCCGCGTCATCAGCGCCGGATCCTGCGTCACGGCGCTCAGATGATCCGTGCTGATCACTTGCCGCACGCCCCCCATGACCAGACAGGCCGCATCATCGCCCGGCAGGCTGAGGATATCCGCCCGCGGGGTCGGCGCCAGTGCGCCGAGCGCAGAGGCCAGCGCGCCGCGCCCGACCTTGCCCCCGCAGCCCGAACAGAGCGGCGCGGCATCCATTATTTCGGCCACGCCGGACGCGGACTGTGCAGGCGGCGAAGGTGTCATGGCGGGCAGTTCGCGGAACTGAGCCATGAATTTCGCGTCGATCCCATCTTTCAGCCGCCACAGCGCCCGGCCATGGATTGTCAGGCCGAATTTATCCGCAACAGCAGTCTTGTCGCCCAGCGCGATCAGTTTCAAATAGTCCTTCTGGGGTTTGTAGGCGCGCAAGGGCTGGCCAGAGAGCTGCGCCATCAGATTATCATAGAGCACGGGCGCTTGGCGCACCGCGAAAACGCCGGCCTTGGGGCGCGGCGCGAAAGCCAGATGCGCGCAATCGCCCACGGCAAAGACATCGGGCGCAGAGGTTTGCAGGGTCGGGCCGACGCTGAGATAGCCCTCATGGCACTCCAGCCCTGTAGCCGCCAGCCAGTCCTGCGGGCGCGCGCCCGCCGCCCCGGTGGTGAAGGCGCTGGCGATCTCGCGCCCATCCGCGAGACAGACCCGGCCCGCGCGCAATTCGCGGACCTGCGCGTGTTCGATCGGCGTGACGCCCAGCGCCTGCATGGCCTCCATCACACGGGCGCGGGCGCGGGGCGAAAGCGCGCTCAGAACGCGGCCCTGATCGATCAGCGCGACCTCTGGCGCAAGCCCCTGCGCGCGCAGCCGGTGCGCCATCGCCATGGCAAGCTCTGCCCCCGCCACCCCGCCACCGATCACGGCCAGACGTGGATCTGGGGCGTGCGACATGTAATCGGCCCATGCGCTGGCAAATCGGCCCAGGGGTTTCGCCGGGAAGCCATACGCCGCGAAACCGGGCAGTGCGGGCATCTCGGACGTGATCCCGATATCGACCGAGGCGACATCATAGGAGACAGGCTCCGCGCGCCCTGCGACCGTAATCACGCGCGCGACCGGATCGAGCGCGGTGGCAGGACCGGTGATCAGCCGCGCGCCTGCAAAACGTGCAAGGCGCACAAGGTCGATATCCAGATCGTCGCGGCTGTAATGGCCTGCGATATAGCCCGGCAGCATGCCGGAATAGGCCGCTGTCGGGCCGGGGCTGATGACGCTCACGCGCACGCCAGGCAGCCCGCCCATGCCCCATTTGCGCAGCACCAGCGCATGAGTATGGCCGCCGCCGATCAGCACGAGATCCTTGGTCTGGGGAATGGTCGGTGTCATGGCGCTTTCGATATCGCAGCGGGTGTGGACGGGCAATGCGCCAAAGCGCGCAGCAGGGCAAGGGAATGTCACATCTCACCGGCTTGAACTTCGGCGCGCAGCGGCGTAGCTCTGCGCGCATGAAAGCCCTGATCGACACGCCCCTGCATCCGCCCTGCCCTGCGCCGTTCAACATGGCGCAATATGTGCTGGCCGCAGGCGCGCAGACGCCTGACAAGATCGCGCTGCAAATCCTGCGCGCAAGCGGGGCGGAACGCTGGTCTTATGCGCGGCTGATTGATGCTGTGCGCGCCACTGGCACCGGGCTTTTGCGCTTGGGGCTCATGCCCGGTGACCGGGTGCTGATGCGGCTGGGCCATACGGTCGATTTTCCAGTCGCCTATCTGGGCGCCATCGCGGCGGGGCTCGTGCCTGTGCCGACTTCGACCCAACTTACGGGCCCTGAGATCACCCGCATGGCCGCCACGCTTGCGCCCGCGCTGGTGCTGGCGGGCGACGGTGCAGCCCTGCCCGATCATCCGGCCCCGGTGCTCGCGCCCGATGCCCTGCGCGCGATGCAGGATCTGCCGCCCTGTGACTGGCACATGGGCGACCCGGCCCGGCCCGGCTATATCATCTACACCTCTGGCAGTGGTGGCAGCCCGCGCGCCGTAGTCCATGCCCATCGCGCGATCTGGGCGCGGCGGATGATGTGGAAGGGCTGGTATGGCCTGACGGCTGAGGACCGCGTGCTGCATGCGGGCGCCTTCAACTGGACCTATACGCTTGGCACCGGTCTGATGGACCCTTGGGCTATTGGTGCGACCGCGCTGATCCCCGATCCGGGCGCGCCGCTGGCGTTGATGCTCAAGCGCTTTGACGCCACGCTTTTTGCCGCAGTGCCAGGCGTTTACCGACAGATGCTGAAAGAGCCCGCGCGGCTGGCGCTGCCGCGTCTGCGTCATGGGCTGTCGGCGGGCGAGAAGCTGCCCGAGGCCACGCGCGCGGCCTGGCATGCGGCCACGGGCACCGCGATCTATGAGGCGCTCGGCATGTCGGAATGCTCGACCTATATCTCCGCCAGCCCCGCGCAGCCCGCCGCGCCCGGCACTGCGGGCCGCGCACAGCCGGGACGCAGGCTCGCGATCCTGGGGCCGGAGATGACGCCGGTCGCGCAGGGCACCGAGGGCGTGTTGGCGCTGCATCGCGACGAGCCGGGCCTGATGCTGGGCTATCTGGAAGACGCAGCACCGGTCCTGCCGCTGCAAGGCGAGTGGTTCCTGACCGGCGACCGCGCCATGATGGCCGAGGATGGCGCAATCAGCTATCTGGGGCGCGACGATGACATGATGAATGCGGGCGGCTTCCGCGTCTCGCCGCTGGAGGTTGAGCGCGCGCTGATGGCCCATCCCGCGATCCATGACATCGCCTGCACCGAGGTCAGCCCGCGCG